>JANWJU010000107.1 GCA_025451775.1 Terriglobales bacterium | reverse complement strand
TTGTCGAGCAGCCGCTCCAGATGCTCCGCCACCGGCTTCAGGCTGTAGCGGGCATCGGGCTTGCCTTTGGGGCGCCCGAGATGGGCGCACATCACCACCCGTGCGCCATGGCCGATCAGATGGCGGAGGGTGGGGAGCGAGGCCGTGATACGGGCGTCGTCGGCGACCTGATTTCCCGCGAGTGGAACATTGAAGTCCACTCGCAGGAGCACCAGCTTCCCGTCGACGTCCAGGTCCTTGACCGAGAGCTTGGCCATGCCTTAAAGGCCTTTCTGGCCGATGAAGCCGACCAGATCGCGCATGCGGCAGGAGTAGCCCCACTCGTTGTCGTACCAGGCGATGACCTTGACGCAGTTACCGTTGATCACGCGCGTCATGGGCGCATCGACGATCGAGGAGCGCGAATCACCACGAAAATCGCTGGAGACCAGCTCTTCTTCCGTATAACCGAGAATGCCCTGCAGCGGACCGGAGGCGGCGGCCTCCTTCAACACCTGATTCACTTCGGCAACGGTGGTGGGTTTGTTCACGAACACCACCAGATCGACCACCGAAACATTGGGCGTGGGCACGCGCAGGGAGAAGCCGTCCAGCTTGCCTTTCAGCTCGGGAACGACATACTGCATGGCCTTGGCCGCCCCGGTCGAGGTGGGGATCATGCTGAGCGCGGCGGCGCGGGCGCGGCGCTTGTCCTTGTGTGGCAGATCGAGGATGCGCTGATCGTTGGTGTAGGAGTGCACCGTGGTCATGGAACCGGAGATGATGCCGAACTTATCGTGCAGCACCTTGGCCACCGGCGCCAGGCAGTTGGTGGTGCAGCTGGCGTTGGAGATAATGCGGTGCTTCTTGGAGTCGTAGGCTGCGTTGTTGACGCCCAGCACCAACATGACGTCGGCATCACCGGCGGGCGCCGAGATGATGACCTTCTTCACCGTGCCGCGCAGGTGCTTGGAAGCGCCGGCATGACTGGCAAACACACCGCTGCACTCGGCCACCACATCGACGCCAGCCGCGGACCAATCGATCTGCTCGGGGTCGCGTTGCGAGGTCACCGGGATGCGGCGGCCGGCGACGATAATGGCATCGTCAGAGGCCGAGACTTCCTTGTCCAAGTTGCCGAGAACGGAGTCGTACTTCAGCAGATGGGCCAGCATCTCCGGCGCGGTGATGTCGTTAATGGCGACGATTTCAAAGCGGGGGTCCCCGATCGAGGCGCGGAAAAAGTTGCGCCCGATGCGGCCAAACCCGTTAATTCCTACTTTCAGCGGCATGAATCCTCCGGTTCTTATCTTACCAGCATCTCGCACTGCGAAACCGGTGCGCCTCACCCACTGGCTCGCCACTTTACGCGGGATCGCTCCCGCTGCCACCCCTGTGCTGCGCGCTGGGGGCCCCGGCTCGGGTCGCTTGGGGGCAGGCTTCGACTGGCCGACACCGCTGGGGATGCGCGGGTCGGCGTGGCCGACACCGCTGGGGATGCGCGGGTCGGCATGGCGGCGCACCAGCGGCAGTGCCGCCCGTGCGCCGCTCTGCCCGTGGCATCTCCAAGCTGCCTCCAAACGTTGACGATCAATTGATTAGTCGACCTTGTCCATCCAGTTATTGCGCACCGTGATGACCGCGGGCGCGCCTTCGATCTCGAAGCCGATCCTGACGCTGCGATTGTTGGCGTCGTGGGCGCCGTCACCGTTCCGTTCTAGTCAGCGGGCGTCAGGGGCTTATTCTAAGTGACCAAAACCGAACACTTTCTCCCTGCGCAAGATGGTATGTTACGGGCGGAGATGAAGGTGATCGTTATGACGAGAGCAATCGTATTTTGCGGATTACTAATGGGATTGGGCGCCGGAATGGCGGCCGCCCAAGTTACTACGGCGGCCCCAGCCCGCCCCGATCAGGCGGGCAACGTGCCCCTGTACAAGGTCACCGTGGTGGGCCGCACCACGACCGCGGTCAACTTCCACGTCCTGGGTGGCACGACGTCACTCGATCTGCGCGGCACCGTGCTGCTGCCGGAGGCGAAAGGCAAAGCCGACGTCAAAATCGAGCGTGGCGCCACCCATATTGATGTCAGCGTCGATAAGGTCAACCCGGCCCAGCGCTTCGGTCCTGAATACCTGACCTACGTGATGTGGGCGATCACCCCGGATGGGCGCGCCACCAACTTGGGCGAAGTCCAGCTCTCTGGCCAGAGCGCCGACATGAAAGTCACCACCACCTTCCAGGAATTCGGCCTCATCGTCACCGCTGAGCCGTATTTTGGCGTCTCCCGGCCCAGCGATCTCGTGGTCATGGAGGGGTACGTCACCCCAGGCACGGTCGGAGCGCAGGCGGAAGTCGAAGCCAAATACCAACTCCTGGAGCGCGGCCAATACCGCCTGCACGTCGATCCCAGCCAGATTACAGAACTGCCGCAGGATCCCAAGGTTCCGCTCGATTTGTATGAGGCGCAGAACGCGGTGCGCATCGCCCGCTGGACCGGCGCCGACCAGTACGCGACCGACACTTACGAAAAAGCAGCGGCCCAACTCCAACAGGCCGAGGCTTATCAAAACCGCAATGCGGGCAAAACTCCGGTGGCCACGGTGGCGCGCCAAGCCGTCCAGACGGCCGAAGATGCGCGCTTGCTGACCCTCAAGAACCGTGAGCAGGAGCAGGACGCCAACGCCAAGGCTGCGGCCGCTGGCCAAGTCGAGAACGCCAACGCGGAAGCCGCGGCGGCGCAACGCCAGGCCGCCGACGCCGGAGCCGCGCAGCAACAGGCGGAAGCCGAGAAACAGACCGCCAAGGACGAGTTGGCGTCAGCGAATGTGGCACGCGATGCCGCCGACGCCGCCCAGCACGCCGCGGAACAGCAGACGACTGCGGCGCAGGCCGAGGCGCACGAGGCGCGGATCAAATTGCTGGCCCAGTTGAACACGGTCTTACAGACCCGCGACTCCGCCACCGGCCTGATCGTCGATATGCCGGATGTCCTGTTCGACCTCAATCAAGCCACCCTGCATCAAGAAGCACAGGTGAAGCTGGCCAAGGTAGCGGGCATTTTACTCGCCTATCCGAACCTCAAGGTGCAGGTGAACGGCTACACCGACAGCACCGGTACCGCCGACTATAACCAGCAGCTCTCCGAGAAGCGTGCGACGGCGGTCGAGGGGTTCCTTAGCGCGCAGGACGTGAGTGCGCAGGCCCTCACTGCCCACGGGTTCGGCGAGGCCGATCCGGTGGGGTCCAATGCCACCGCGGCCGGCCGGCAGCAGAACCGCCGGGTCGAGCTGGTGGTGAACGGCGCCGCCATCGGAACTGAAGACCCGCAGCCCTAAGGCACAGCGGACGCGGATCCGGCGCGGGATCTTGGCCAGGCCCGCGCCGGTTCGCTGTCACGGCACTACACTGTAGGCATCCCATGGGCCTGATACCTTTTCTGATCCTGCTCGTAATTGCCGGCATCTGCGGCTCGCTGGGCGCCGGGCTGGGCGGCTACTCCCGCGCCGGCTGCCTGGGCTCGATTGTGCTGGGCTTCATCGGCGCCTTCTTTGGCCAGTGGATAGCGCGGCAGTTGGGCTTGCCCCACCTGCTCAATGTCGAGGTGGGCAGCGTGGTCTTTCCCATCGTGTGGTCGGTGGTGGGAGCCGCGGTTTTCGTGGCCGTGCTTGGCCTTTTCAGCGGGCGCCGCAATTAATGGGCGCGGGCCCCTGCGCGGCCTTGCCGCGCATCCCGCTTGTGCTCGCCCCGGCTCGGGGACCTTATCGCCCCAAGCCGGGGCTGCGCGTTCATGGCCCGCTAGTTGAACTTCTTGATCCAGATATTGCGCACCGAGATGACCGATGGCGCGCCTTCGATCTCGATGCCGATCATGCCGCTGCGATTGTTGACGTCGCGGGCATCGTCATCGACGGCCAACGACATGAGTTGGCCGTTGAGGATCTGAATGAACGTCCCGCCCCGGGCCATGATCATGTACTGGTTCCAGTCATTGACGTTGACATAGCCGTTGAGCGCCTTGCGGTCCCCGATCGTTCCGACCAGGCGCGGCGCCTGACCAGGCTCGATCTGCACCACCTCGCCGCGCCAGGCGACGATGCCCATAGGCGAGTTCTCGACGTAGAACTGGCCGGTGTAGACCTCGGCGCGGGGCGGATTGGGAGACCAGAAGTCGGCTTGCGGGCCGGTCATCATCCAATTCAGGTTCGGGGCCGGCAACCCCTTGTCGGGGCGCCGCCAGGGGGTGCCGGTGCGGCTGCGGTACTGGATGCCGGTGCCCCCGCCGACGGCCTTGATCTCCAGCTTGAGGTCGAAATCCTTGGCCTGGAGGCCGCGGTAGACGAGGTAGGTGTGGGCCCGGTGCTGAAGCGTGGTGACGCCGGTGATGGCGCCATCCTGCACGCTCCACACGCTGGGATCGCCGTCCCACCCCTTGAGATCCTGGCCGTCGAAGAGGGACACGTAGCCGGCGTGGTCGTCGAAATTGCGGGGATCGGGTTCACGAAAGCCGCCGGGACGGGCCGTGCTCGGTGCTGCCGCTGGGGTCGAGGGGCGTCCCACGGGCGTGGCAGCCTGGGCGCATAAAGTGGTGGGCAGCATCAGCGCCACAGCCGCCGCCAAAATCTCATATTTCAAGCTCATAGTTCCTCCGGGTACGATCCTGGCGCCGAGACTAGGCGCGCTGGCCACCCCCGTCAAGCGGAACTTGTTATGCTGCCTGCATGGACAGTGGTTTGGCGGCCTACGAAACCGCGTTGCGGGCGCACTTCACCGCCGGCAAGGAACGCGCAGCCGCCGCGCGGGGCGCAAGGGCCCCTGCCCGGCTGCGAGCAGGAATGGGCGGTGTCAGCCGGGTGCCCGCGATCAGCTTGGACCTCGATCATTGGTGGCCGGCGGCGAGCCCGTTCGAGGTGATCGTGGGGGCGATCCTGGTGCAAAACACGGCTTGGAGCAACGTCGCGCAGGCCATCGCCACGTTACGTGGCGCAAAACGGCTCTCGCTCGCCGGCATCCGGGAATTGAGTGAAGCGGAGTTGGGCGAGCTGATCCGCAGCTCGGGATTCTGGCGGCAAAAAGCCCGGCGCCTGCGCGGCTTCGTCACCTGGCTGGATGCGGCGCATGGTGGCAGACTGGACCGTCTTTTCGCCCAGCCCACCGCCGCGGCGCGGGAGCAATTGTTGGCGCTCGAGGGCATCGGCGAGGAAACGGCCGACACCATCCTGCTGTTCGCCGGCGACCATGCGCGCTTCGTGATGGACACCTACACGCGCCGCGTGTTGGCCCGGCATCAGCTCCCGGCCGAGCGCGCCTGGGTGGAGGCGGCGGTGCCGCGCAGTGATGGCATGAACGCCGCCCGCCGCTACCGGCATCTGCACGCCCTGCTGGTCGAAACCGGCAAGCGCTACTGCCGCCAACGCGCCCCCGATTGCGGCGCGTGTCCACTCGCTCCGCTGTTGCCGGCAGGCGCCTACCCTCCACAGGCGAAGCCGCATGCGCAGCCCCGGCTTGGGGCGAAGGGGCCCCCAAGCCGGGGCGAGCAAAAGCGGGACGCGCGGCCACGCCGCGCTGGGGCCCGCGCCCATCCCCCCGCCCATCCATGACCAGCCGCACCCCATCCCGCGCCCGGCTCTGGCGGGTCATCGTGCTGGCGGCGCTGCTGATCGTGCTGGTGGTGCTGCTGTTTGCGCCGCAAGCGTGGAGTCTGCGCCTGCCCACCAACCCTGATTCCACCTGGCTGCTGTTGCTGCTGTCGACGCTGAGCTTCCTTGGCATCGTCATCCTCACGTTTGTGCTGGGGCGCCAGACCATCAAGCTCTACGCCGAGCGGCGCGCCCGGGTGCTGGGCGCACAGTTCCGGACGAAGCTGGTGATCGGCGCGCTGGCGCTCAGCCTGACGCCGGTGGTGTGCATGTTCGTCTTCACCTATGGGTTGATCAACCGCACCCTCGACAAGTGGTTCAGCCAGCCCGTGGTGACGGTGCGCGACGACAACCAAAGCACGCTCGCCATGCTCACCGGCTACGTCATCGACAACGCCCGCAACGAAGCGCAGTCAATCGCCGCCAATCCGGCTGTGGAGGCAGCGCTGGCGAGCGGCAACCAGCCGCAGTTGCAGCAAGCGCTGCGGCGGCACCGGCAAACACTGCAAGGCGGCTTCGCGGCCATCTGGGGCAGCAACGGACAGCCGCTGGCGCAACTCAACTGGCCAGCCGGTTACACCACCACCGCCGCCGCCGGCAGCGGCCAACTCCGGCTTGGTGACCGCACCTATGCCCTGACCCGCGCCGGCATGGCCCATGGCGCCAGCGCGGTCGAAGTCGGCATGCCCATCCCGGCGGCGCTCACCGCGCAAATCGCCCGTCTCGCCCAGGACCGGGACCGCTACGATCAGCTCGCGCGCCAGCGCCGCTCGCTGCGCCTCATCTACACCGGCTACCTGCTGCTGCTGACGCTGGCGATTTTATTCTGCGCGACCTGGATGGCGCTTTATCTCTCCCGGCTGATCACCGTGCCCATCGCCGAGCTGGCATCAGCCACGCAGGAGATCTCGCGCGGCAACCTCACCTACCGCGTGCGCGTGGGCGCGCAGGATGAGATTGGGACGCTGGTGAACTCGTTCAATCGCATGGCAGGGGAGCTGGAGCATAACCGGCAGGAGTTGGAGGCCCGCCGGCGCTATACGGAAGCGCTGTTGGAGAACACGCCTTCCGCGGTGCTCTCGCTCAGCCGCACCTATGCCATCGAGCGGGTGAACCCGGCGGTGGAGCGGTTATTTGGCGCCGCCGGCGCCAGCCCGCGCCACTTGAACCAGCTTTTTGACGCGTCCAGCTTGCGCGAGGTGCAGCATCTGTTACGCAAATCCGAACGCTGGCCGCAGGCCACCGGCCAGCTCGAAGTCGCCTCTGGCGAACGGCGGCTGACGTTGGCCGCCACGGTGGCCGCTCTTAGCGGCGGTGGCGGCTTCGTGTTGGTGCTGGAGGATCTCACCGATCTGCTGCACATCCAGAAAACCGCCGCCTGGCGGGAGGTGGCGCAGCGCATCGCCCACGAAATCAAAAACCCGCTGACCCCCATTGCCCTCTCGGCCGAGCGCATTCACCGCCGCCTCGCCGCCTTGCCGCCCGATTCGCCGGCCGCCGCCTGGACCGGCATGGGCGTGGTCGCCGAGTGCGCCGCCACCATCGCCTCGGAAGTGGGATCGCTGCAACGCCTGGTGGATGAGTTCAGCACCTACGCCCGCTTTCCCCACGCCCAGCCCGTCGATTGCGATCTCAACGACATCATCGAGCGCGCCTTGCGTGCCTTCGATGGGCGCCTGGAGGGCATTGAGATTCGCACCCGCTTCGATCCCCTGCCGCCCCTGCGCCTCGATCCCGAAGACATGAAACGCGTCTTCATCAACCTCATCGACAACGCCGCCGAGGCCATGCACCACGCCCCCTACCGCCAGCTCACGCTCGCCACCCAGCAACTGGACGGCGTGGTCGAGGCCGTGGTGGCCGACACCGGCCATGGCCTGCCCGCCGACGACAAGCAACGCCTGTTTCTGCCCTACTACTCCACCAAGCAACGCGGCACCGGCCTGGGGCTCGCCATCGTGCTGCGGATTGTCGAGGAGAACGGCGGCTCGTTGCGCGCCGAGGACAACACCCCGCTCGGCGCCCGCTTCATCATGGAGCTGCCGCTGCACGCGCCGCAGCATGCGGCGGTGGAGTAGGCTACAGTCGAAAGCTTATGGCGAACGCCAAGATCCTGATCGTGGATGACGAGCTCGGTATCCGGAAGTCGCTGGCGGGCGTGCTCGGCGATGAGGGCTTCGAGGTCAGCACCGCCGCCAGCGCCGCCGAGTGCGAGCGGGCGCTGGCGGCGGAGCCGTTTGACCTGCTCTTGCTGGATATCTGGCTGCCGGATGCCGACGGCCTGGATCTGCTGGGCCGCCTCCGCGGCCATGCCGAGTGGGCCCAGCCCGGGCCGGCGGTGGTGATGATCAGCGGCCACGGCAGCGTGGAAGGCGCCGTCCGCGCCACCAAGCTGGGCGCCTTCGATTTCCTGGAAAAGCCGCTCAGCATCGACAAGACGCTGCTCACCGTGCGCCATGCGCTGGAGGAGCGCCGCCTGCAGCGCGAGAACCTGCACCTGCGGCAAAATTTGCCCGGGGGCGGCGGCGCCGGCGCCCTCATCGGCGAGAGCGTGCCGGCGCGGGCGCTGCGGCAGCAGGTCGCCATCATGGCGCCCACCAACGGCCGCGTCCTGATCTACGGCGAGAGCGGCGTGGGCAAGGAATTGGTGGCGCGCGCCTTGCATGCCCAGAGCGAGCGCCGGCAGGCGCTGTTTGTCGAGCTCAACTGCGCCGCCATTCCCGAGGAGATGATCGAAAGCGAGCTCTTTGGCCACGTCCAGGGCGCCTTCCCCGCCGCGCAGGAAGCCAAGGAGGGCAAGTTCAGCCGCGCCGACCACGGCACCCTGTTTTTGGACGAAGTCGGCGACATGAGCCTCAAGACCCAGGCCAAGGTGCTGCGCACGCTCGATGAAGGCCGCTTCGAAGTGCTGGGCTCCAACGCCGCCGTCACCGCCGACGTCCGCATCATTGCTTCCACCAACAAAGACTTGGAGGAGGAGATCGCCAAGGGCAACTTCCGCGAGGATTTGTTCTATCGCCTCAACGTGATTCCGTTCTACGTGCCGCCGCTGCGCGAACGCAAGGAGGACGTGCCGCGGTTAGCCCAGCATTTTCTCGCCGAGTTCGCCGCCGCCTACGGACGCAAATGCCGCGAGTTCAGCCCCGAGGCGCTGGCCGCGCTCACCGCCCACACCTGGCCCGGCAACGTGCGCGAACTGCGCAACCTGGTCGAGCGCGTGGCCATCCTCAACCCCAAAGCGCGGGTCATCGAGCTGCGCCACCTGCCGCCGCTCGCCCGCGGCCGCCGCGGCTTGGCCGATGCCGATTTTGCCAGCCTGCACGAGGCCCGCAACGCCTACGAACGCGACTACATCCTCAAAAAACTCGAGGAGAACGCCGGCAACATGACCCGCACCGCCGAGGTGCTCGGCCTGGAGCGCAGCCATCTCTACCGCAAAATGAAAAGCCTCGGGCTCGATGGCCACGACGCCGGCGCCGACGCTGCCGCGGGCGAGAGCTAGCCGCCGGGGCTGCGGTCCCGCTCCCCACACGTCCAACCCGGTTTTGTCGCGGGCCTGGCCCGCGGCACCCGCACACTGTCTCCAACTCATAAGTCACGACACTATTTTCCGAAGTGTACGGAGACGGACAAGTGTGCTGTATTGCACAGACTAGGCAAACGGACCTCTATTACCGTCTATCTGTCAATGAAGTTTACAGCGAACCCGGCCCGGCGGGCCGCGGGGTCACGGCTCAGCGGCGGAATGGGTGGGCCAACGCGTTACCTTCTCCACCCAGATTCTACGGAGATCAATCAGGGCGGCTTGCCGCCAGCATAAGGACACACAATGTTGCATAAATCAAGTTTATTCATGGCGGGCAAGCTGTCGTTCATAGCGCTTTTACTGGTCGTCTTTATGGTGGGCTGCGGCAAGGAGGCGGTGAACGTCTCCGACACCACGCCGCCGTTTGTGACGAGCACCTCGCCGGCGCCGGGCGCCACCGGATTGGCGTTGAATCCGGCCATCAGCGCCACCTTCAACGAAGCCATGAACGGAGGAACCATTAACTCGGCCAGCTTTGTGGTCACCGATGCGGCCGGCCCAGTGGCCGGCGCGGTCTCCCTGGCGGGCAACGTCGCCACCTTTACCCCCACCACCCCCTTGGCCGCGCAGGACACCGTCTACACCGCCACCGTCGCCAGCTCCGTCAAGGACTTGGCCGGCAATGCCATGGCGAACGCCTACATCTGGACCTTCGAGACAATAGAAGTGCCGCAAGTGGTGGCGGTGACCCCGCCCGCCGGCACGACCGGGGTCGCCCTTGATCAGAGCGTCAGCGCGCGCTTCCTGCAGGACCCCGACAGCCCCCAGGCGGCCTTGAACTGCGCCACCCTGACCCCGGCCACGTTCACGCTGGCCGCGGCCTCGGGTCCGGTGACCGCGTCGGTCACCTGCGCCGGCGCCACCGCCACGCTGACCCCCAGCCCGGCGCTCGCGCCCAACACCATCTACACCGCGCTCCTGAGCATGGGCGTGCAGAACGCCGCCGGCAGAGGGCTCGCCGCTCCGGCCACGTGGACGTTCCGGACGGCGCCGGCCAGCGCCACGCCGCAGGTGATCGCCGTCGCGCCCTTGAATAACGCCACCGCCGTGCCCACGAATCAGAAGATCGCCGCGACCTTCAGCGAGGCGATGGACCCCACCACCATCAACGGTGCGACCGTCACCCTGACGGGACCGGGTGGGGTTGCGGTTCCCGGGGCGGTCAGCTACAACGTCGCCGGCGCGACGGCCACGGTCGCCCCCACCGCCAACCTCGCCCCCCTGACCACCTATGTCGCCACCGTCACTACCGGTGCCAAGGATCTCACAGGCATCGCGCTGGCCGCCAACTCTACCTGGACCTTCACCACCGGCGCCGCGCCCGACACCACCAAGCCCACGGTGATCGCCACCATCCCCGCCAACCACGCCACCGCCGTACCCATCAACCAAGCAGTCAGCGCCACCTTCAGCAAGGCCATGGACCCGGCGACGATCACGCCGCTCACGTTCACGCTCACCGGGCCCGGCACCACCGCCGTGCCTGCGTTTGTCACCTACGCCGCCGTGGGCAACACCGCCACCCTCACCCCGGCCAGCCCGCTGAAACCCTCCACCGTGTATACCGCCACGATTGCCACCGGCGCCGCGGATCTAGCCGGCAACGCCCTGGCCAGCAGTTATGTCTGGTCGTTTACCACGGCGGCGGCGGCCGATACCACCGCCCCCACCGTGATCTCGACGAATCCGGCCAACGCCGCCGCGGCCGTGCCCACCACCGCCAGCGTCAACGCAACGTTCAGCGAGGCCATGGATCCGTTGACGATCACTACCGCCACCGTCCAACTCGCCGGTCCGGGCGGAGCGGTGGTCAACGGAACGGTGGCCTATGACCCGGTGAACTTCATCGCCACCTTCACCCCGAGGGCCGCGCTCACCCCCGCGACCACCTATGCGGCCACCATCACCAACGGAGCCGCCGATCTCTCCGGCAACGCGCTCGGCGCCGGGATTGCACCCAACCCCTGGAGCTTCACCACCGGCGCCGCCCCCGCTCC
Source organism: Terriglobales bacterium (assembly GCA_025451775.1). GTDB lineage: Bacteria > Acidobacteriota > Terriglobia > Terriglobales > SCQP01 > SCQP01. The sequence continues at coordinate 5,105 of JANWJU010000107.1, read as the reverse complement.
CGCCGCGGTTGATTTGGGCACCGCCGCGACTTTTGGAGACTTCGGCGGCGGCGCCGGCATGACCAACTCGGGAGTGTCCTCGGTGGTCAACGGTAACATTGGCACCACCGGGGTTTCCACCCTGGTCACCGGGTTCCACGACGACACGGTCATGATTGCCGGTCTACCCCAGTGCATCTACACCGAGACTCCGCTCGCCATCGGTTTGGTGAATGGAACCATCGACACCGCACCGCCGCCGCCGACGGTGAGCTGTCCCACCGAAGGCACCGCCGCCACCGCGACCATCGCGAACAAGGCCGCGGCTGATGCCCTAACCGCGTTCAACGCGCTGGTGGCCTTCCCCGGCGGCCTGGACGTGTCCACCTGCGCCGGCTGCGGCGGCGGCGGGGCGGGCGAACTTGGCAACCGCACCTTGGCCCCCGGGATCTATAAATCCGCGCCGGGCAGCTATAGCATCTCCAACGGCGATCTGACCCTCGACGCCCAGGGGAACCCCAACGCCTTCTGGGTCTTCCAGATGGCGACCTCGCTTACCGTGGGCACGCCGTCCGCGCCGCGCAATGTGATCCTGATCAACGGCGCTCAGGCCAAGAACGTGTTTTGGCAAGTCGGCAGCGCGGCCACCATCAACGGGATACTGGGGGGCGGCACCATGGTGGGAACCATCATCGCCCAGTCCGGCGTCTCGATCTCGACCGTCGGGGTGACCACCATCACCACCCTCAACGGCAGGGCCTTGGCTCTGACCGGCCCGGTCACCATCGTCAACACCGTCATCAACGTGCCGGCCCCCTAGGGCGCGATCCCGAGACCGTCCTCCGGGGGCGGTCTCGGCTATTTGTGATGGCGGCTTGAGCCCCCGCCCCGTCGCCGGGGACAGACGGGCCAACCGGACAGGCGATGGCCGAATGACCGAGCGCCAGCCTCCGGGAACCGCAGTGACTTTACAGGAGACGACCATGAGATTAGGAATGCGAATGATCACGATCGCGGCCGTTGCCGCCTTGTCGGTGCCGCTGCTGATGGGCCAGGACACTCCGGCCACGGCTCCGCCCGCCAGCGCGCCCCCGGTTCCCCGTGTGGAACTGTTTCTGGGCTACTCGGGCGTGTGGGCGGTGCCGACCGATAACCTCAATAATCGCGTGGTGTCGCTCCACGGCGTGACCGAATCCCTCGCCTGGAATCTGAACCGTTTCGTGGGGATTGTGGGTGAGGGCAGCGCCTACCGTGACACTAAACTTCGCCTCACCGGCAGCGGCGCCAACCCGCCCCGCACGGCGGATTCCAAGGGAATGGTCTACACCTTCCTCGCCGGCCCCCGCGTCTCGATGCGGAGCTCCAGCCCGTTCACCCCCTTTGTTCAGGCTCTCTTCGGCGAGGAGCAAGCCAGTGCGGTGACACTTAACGGCTGCGCCGGCGCCGGCTGTACGCCGCTGCCCGGCGAGAAAACCTTCGCCATGACCGCCGGCGGCGGTTTGGATCTCAGGCTGACGCCCACCTTTTCCCTCCGCTTGTTTCAAGTGGAAGACAAGTTGACGCGGTACGCCGATTTGACGACCGGCCTGCGGAGCGGACAGAACGATGTGCGCTTGTCGGCCGGATTCGTCTTTGGATTCGGGAATCTTACCCCGCCCGCGCCGGTTGCGGTCAACCACCCGCCCGTGGTCGCCTGCGCCGCCACGCCCAGCATGGTCTATGCCGGCTCCGGAGATCAGGTCGCCATCAGGGCCCAGGCCAGCGATCCCGACAACGATCTCCTCAGTTATGCCTGGACGGCCAGCCAAGGCAATATTGACGGCTCCGGCCCCGAGGTGCAATGGAACTCCGCCGGCCTGGAACCGGGATCGTACGCCGTTAACCTGACCGTCAATGATGGCCGCGGTGGCAGCGCGGAATGTTCAACCGCAGTCCAGGTCCAAGCGCGCCCGAATCGCGCGCCGATCATGAGTTGCGCGGTTGACCCCAGTTCGGTGATCGTTGGCCAGGCGGCACGGATCACGGCCACGGCTACGGATGCGGATGGCGATCCGTTGACGTATACCTGGACGCCCAGCGGCGGCCAGATTGTAGACACCGGGGCCTCGGTTCAGCTCGACACGGCTGGCCTGACGCCTGGCGACTACACCGTAGCTGGCCAGGTTGCCGATGGGCGCGGCGGGACCGCCGACTGTTCGGTGGCCGTGGCCGTGGCGGCGCCGCCGCCGCCGCCGATCGTGCATCAACTCGAGCAAAAGCTGGCCCTGCACAGCATCTACTTTCAGACCAATCAGCCCACGGGCGCGGCCGCAGGCCTGGTGGCGAGCCAGCGGGAGGTGGTCGAAACCCTGGCCGAGGACTTCAAGACGTACCTCGGGTACAGCCCCGACGCTCACCTAACCCTTCAGGGCCACGCTGACCGCCGCGGGACGGTGGCGTATAACCAGGCGCTGGGCGAACGGCGGGTGGAACGCATCCGGCAAATTCTGGTGCAAAACGGCATCCCCGCCGCCAGCATCGAAACCCGTTCCTTCGGCAAGGACGACAATCTGGACGCGGCTCAGGTCCGGCAGATGATCGAAACCAACCCCGACCTCACTCCCGAGGAGCGGCAAGCGATCCTCAAAAACCTGCCGGCCCTTATCCTCGCAGCCAATCGCCGGGTCGATGTCGTACTAAGCACGACCGGGCAAACCTCAGTGCGGCAGTATCCGTTTAATGCCAAGGACTACTTGGCGCTCATCAAAACCGCCCAACCCAGCGCTAAATTGGCGTTGGGCGCAATCCAAGCGCGGCGCGACCCCCGGGGGTCGCGCCGCTCTTTTTTTGTGGCTCGCCACTTCTCGCAGGATCGCTCCCGCGCTGCTCGCACTGTGCTCCGGCACTCACGCCGGCGTCGGCAGCCACGCGTTGAGCGCTGCGCGGAAAGCCTCGGCGTGGCCGCTCATGAAGTGATCGCCGCCCGGAATCCAGACGCGGGCCTTGGGCTCGGGCAGCGCCTGATACCACGACTCGAGCGCAGGCAGGGCGCCGAACTCGTCCTGGTCGCCCGAGATCATCAGTTTGGGCCCCTGCCATGCCCACGCCGTGGGCAATGCGCCACCGTTCACCGGCAACCCCAACAACACGGCTTGGGCCGTCTCCGCGTGCGGCCGCGCCGCCAAACTGCGCACCAGCGTGGCAGCGCCGAAGGAGAACCCCGCCAGCACGAGCGGCACTGCATAGCGGCTATGTAAAAACGCGATTGCGGCCTCCAGGTCCTGCTGCTCACCCACGCCGCGATCATGGACGCCAGCGCTCTGGCCCACGCCGCGGAAGTTAAACCGCAGCACCGGCCAGCCGCGGCGCGCCAGCACTTGCGCCGTCCAGAAGACAATCTTGGTGTGCATCGTCCCGCCGTAGAGCGGATGGGGATGGCAAACGACCGCCGCCCGCGCCGGTGGGTGAGGCGCGGCTTCGTCCTCGTTTAAGATGTATTCCAACGGGCCTGCCGGGCCCGGAAAGGTTCCGTTCGTGATGCGTGCCATCGCCCCTGACGCCGTTCCCCTAGACCAGCATAAGCTGTTCCAATTCACCCGCGAACTGATCGATATTGATTCGACCAGCGGGCAAGAGGCGGCCGCTGGCGAGCGCGTGGCTGATTTTCTCCGGCACGCCGACGGGTGGGCCGGCGAGTTGGAGGTTGAGCTGTGGGAGGCGGCGCCGGGGCGCTACAACGTCTTTGCCCGCCGCGGCCGCCCCACGGTGGTGCTCAGCACCCATCTCGACACCGTGCCGCCGTTTTTTCCCAGCCGCGAGGATGACCACGCCCTCTATGGCCGCGGCGCGTGCGACGCCAAGGGCATCGTCGCCGCCCAGGTCTTCGCCGCGCGGGCGCTCATCGCCGCCGGCCGCACCGATTTCGGGCTGCTGTTCGTCGTGGGCGAGGAGCGCGATAGCGCCGGGGCCATCGCCGCCAACCAGCGTCCCCAAGGCGCCCGCTTTCTCGTCAACGGCGAGCCCACCGAGAGCCGCATGATCCGCGCCGGCAAAGGCGTGCTCCGGCTCGAGCTGCACGCCCACGGCCGCACCGCCCACTCCGCCTATCCCCAGTTAGGCGAATCCGCCACCGACAAGCTGCTGGAAGCGCTCACCCGCCTGCGGGCGCTGCCGCTGCCCCACGATCCCGATCTCGGCGCCACCACCATGAACCTGGGCACACTCAGCGGCGGACGCGCCCCCAACGTGGTCGCTGATCATGCCCGCGCCGAGCTGCTCATCCGCATGGTCGCCGACGCCGCGCCCCTGCGCGCTCAAATCCAAGCCGCCGTCGCTGGCTGGGCCGAACCGATATTCGGGCTCGATCTCCCACCCGTCCGGCTCCGCACCGTGCCCGGCTTTCCCACCGATATCGTGGCGTTTGGCACCGACATCCCCATGCTCGACGCCTGGGGCGAACCGCTGCTGTTTGGCCCGGGTAGCATCCACGTGGCCCATACTGCAGGGGAGTGGATTGCCAAACCCGAGTTGGCGGCCTCGGTGGGCGCCTACGCTGCCATCGTCGCCGGCCTGCAGGCCTTGCCCCTCAGTTAACGGGGTGGACACGGCCGCAAATTTGTACTCAAATGTGACTTCTTTGTCACATTAGAGACTTCTAATAAGCGAATCTGGAACATTTCCGCACTTTTTTATCACTGGGCCGTGGCAGAAGCCGCACGCCTGCCCGAACCCGTGTGTTATTCCTCAGTGCTGAATTGCACCTAATTCGTCATTTTCGGAACAAATACCGTCAGGGAGAACTCATGAACAACCTACTACGTCTCACGACAATCGCCCTCCTGTTGCTGGTCGCGACCTTCGGTCTCCGGAACTGGGCGGTTGCCGCCGCCCCGGCCCTGCAGCACAGCAACATCATGGCGGGCAGCTTCGCCGCGCCACCCCCGCCGGCAACCCGTTCCACCAGCCAGCGATTGAACGGGCTCGGTGGGCCGCCCCCGCCCCAAGTCGTCTCCACCAGCGCCCGTAACGGTCTTGGTGGCCCTCCGCCTCCCCAGGTCGTTCCCAGCTCTTTCTCCCGCAACGGGCTCGGCGGGCCGCCCCCGCCCCAGGTGGTCTACACCTCCGCTCGTAACGGCCTTGGTGGCCCT
>JANWJU010000106.1 GCA_025451775.1 Terriglobales bacterium | reverse complement strand
TTCGCCAGACTGGATCATGCTGCGGTTCAGCAACCCCACCTTGTGGTTCAGCTTGAACGGCATCTCGTTCACCGCCCGCAGGGCGGCGTGCAGGCCGGTGACCTGCATGGCCGCTTCAAAACCCTTGCCCTTGGCGTCGGCGACGGCAAAGCCGCCGGCGGTGTAGGAGAGCGGATAGGCCTGGTAATAATCGCCACCCACCTCTTCGGCGGGTACACAGCTGGCCGCCAATTTGTAGCCGGCGATCTGGGGAAGCTGCAGTGGCAGCAGGCTCAGCTGCTGCTGATCGGCGAGGGTGAGGATCTCCTGCAGCCGTTCCCGCTGGTGGTGGCGATCAACGAACAGGCGCAGGAGCTGCGCCATGTCCTGAAAGGCGAACTCGCGTGTGCGGCCCTCCTCGCCCGCCAACGAGTCGGTCATGAGCGCCAAGAGTGTATCCAGGCTGCGGTCGATGGGGATGAGGATGAGGTCCAGCCAGGCGGGGGCGTTCGCGGGAACATCGGCAGGCGCATCGGTGGCGGCGGTGTTGTGGATTCCGCGCTGAATGAGCCACAATTGGCCGTCAAGGCGGCGCTGGACGGTACGCGCCGACAACTGCCCATCAAGCCCCTTCCACAACGGGGCTCCGAGCGTGAAATCGGGCTCGTAGCGGGCACGGTTCAGCCGGAGCGTGGCGGCGGCGGCGATGCGGAGCGGCTGCGCCAGCGCGCGCACGATCTGCGCGGTTAAGGCGTGCGCAAAATCTTCATGGTGCCCGTCGAGAGAGACGGTTTCGATCAGATCAAAGAGTAGACGTTCCAGTTTGGCCATTTTTGTAGACGCGGACGTAGTCAACCAGCAGCTTGGCGGTGGGCGGGGTGGTGGCGCCGGGAGGACCAGGCCAGTTGCCGCCGACGGCGAGGTTGAGCAGGATTTCAAAGGGATCGGTGGCGGAGTCGTCAAACGGCCAGCTGCTCTGTGGCGTGGGCGGCGTGAGCGTGACGAAGGGGTGCGCCGGATGATCTAAATAGAATTGAATGCTTCCCGGCTTCCAGATCACGCCGTAGGTGTGGAAGCCGCTGGCGACGGTAGCGCCCTTGGGCAGCGTGGCTTGGCCATGCAGGCCATGGCCGCCAAAAAAATCGGCGGCGTGGATGGTGGACTGGATGGTGCCGGACCCGAGCTGCGGGACGTGCTCCATGATGTCGATCTCGCCTTCGGCTGGCCAGCCGCCCGGGCCGGTGCCCAGCAGCCAGAAGGCGGGCCAGAGCCCGGCGCCGAGCGGAAGCTTCATGCGCGCCTCGATGCGGCCGAAGCTGGTTTGGTAGAGGCCCTGGGTTTTGAGCCGGCCGGAAGTCCAGCGCCCAGCGGCGTCGCGGCGCGCTTGAATGACGAGGTGGCCGTGGCCATCCTGATAAATGTTGGGGCGGGCCGAGCAGGGATCGGCATGATCCTCCGGGGCGCAATAGTTCTCCAGTTCGTTGTTGCCCCAGCCCCGGCGGTTGCCGCGGTCGTAGGTCCACTGTGCCGCCGGGGGGGGGGCGCCGGCGGGACCATTGAACTCGCTGGACCACACCAGTTGCCAGTGGCCGGATGCCCGTGGCCCTGATGGCGGCGGGGCGCCGAACAGCGGCACAACCGTCAGTAGCAGGGCGATGAGCGCGAGGCCAATCCAATTTCGCATCAAAAGCCACTATACGCGATTAGCGCGCACCGGTCTGTGTCCGAGCCATGGTAGCTTGGGCTATACCATGACGGCGCCATTGTATTCCATGACCGGCTATGCCCAAGCCCGGCACGCGGCCGGAGGGATGTCGATTACCGTGACGCTCAAAGCGGTGAATCACCGCCACCTGGATCTGCGCTGGCAGGTGCCGGAGGAGTGGGAGGCGGTGACCGCGGCGCTGGAGCCGCGGCTGCGCCGGGCCGTGCGGCGTGGACACCTCGATATCCGCATCGCTGCCGAGCGCACGCCAGCCGGCGGCGCGACGGGCGGGGCTGGCCCCACGCGTGTGGATCTGGAGCAAGCCGACGCCTACGTGCACGCCCACCGGGAATTGGCGCAGCGGTTCGGGCTCAGCGATCCGCCATTGGTGAGCGAGATCCTGCGCGTATCGAGTGCTGCCGGCGCCGGCGCCGTCGCGCGGGGCGGCCTGGGTGAAGCCCCCATGGAAGCCATCGCGGCGGCGTTCGAAGCGGCGCTGGCAGCGCTGAACCAGATGCGCAGCAGCGAGGGAGGGCGGCTGGTGCAGGATGTCCTTGTCCGCTGCCAGCGGGTGGACGAGGCGCGGGCCGCCATCGCAGGCGAGCGCATCACGTTGGAGGCGGCCTTGTTCGAGCGGTTGCGGATCCGCATCCGGGAGCTGCTGGGTGATTACCCGGCGGCGCCCGAGCGCATCCTGCAGGAGGCGGCGCTGCTGGCTGAGCGTTCCGACATCAGCGAGGAGTTGACGCGGCTCGAAGCCCACATTGGCCAGGTGCGCGCCCTGTTGGCGGTGGGCGGCGAGGTGGGAAAGCGGCTGGATTTCCTCGCCCAGGAGCTGAACCGCGAGGCCAACACCTTGCTGTCGAAAACCGGCACCGGCGGGGAAGCGGCGCTGCACATCACCAGCCAGGGACTCGAGCTCAAGGCTGAAATCGAAAAGATGCGCGAGCAGGTCCAAAACCTCGAATAACAGGTTAGCGATTGGAACCCTATGGCGTTGTTCATTATTTCCGCCCCCTCGGGGTCGGGCAAGAGCACTTTGGTGCGCGAGCTGTTTCAGCGGGTGGCGGGCCTGAGCTTCTCGGTGTCGTACACGACGCGCCCGCCGCGCGGCAGCGAGGTGGACGGGCGGGAGTATTTTTTTGTGGACCGGGCCCGCTTCGACGCCATGGTGGCGGCGGGCGAGTTTATCGAACACGCCGAGGTGTTTGGCCACGGCTACGGGACGGCGCGCGCCTTTCTGGAGCAGAGTGAGCGGGACGGCCGCGACCTGGTGTTGGATATCGACGTGCAGGGGGCAGAACAGGTCAAGCGTGGCTGGCCGGCGGCGGTGAGCGTGTTTATTGCACCTCCCGACCGCGACACGCTGGCTTGGCGGCTCGAGAACCGAGGCCAGAACGCCCCCGGCGAGATCGCCCGGCGGCTGGGGGACGCCTCCCGGGAAATCGCAGCATATAATAGATACGACTACGTGGTGATCAACGATCACCTGCCCGAGTCAGCCGAGCGGCTGTGTGCCATTGTGCGCTGCCAGCGCGGAGACAGAACGGCATGTGCGGCGGCGGCGGATTGCCAGCAGGCTGGGGCGGCTGCACGGATGCGTCCGGTGCTGGCTTCGTTTGGAGTCGCGATGGGGAACGTCGCCGGGGATCGAGATTAAGGGGTGTAGAACATGTTCGGACCGTTTACCAGCATTGAGGATGTGCCCAGCCGTTATCTGTTTATGCATGTGGTGGCGCGGCGGGCGCGCAAGCTGCAGGGTGGAGCGCGGCCGCTCCTGCCACCCAGTTCCCGCAAAGCCACGCGCATCGCCCAGCAGGAGGCGATGAAGGGCCTGCTCGACTTTAGCTGGGTGAATGCGCCTGGCTCCGAGGCGGAGACCGAAAGCGGGGCGGAGCAGAAATAAGCGGCCACTCATGCGCGTTCTGCTCGGCATTTCGGGCGGCATCGCCGCGTATAAATCGGCTGAGTTGGTGCGCCGCCTGCAGCAGCGCGGCCACCGTGTGCAGGTCATCCTCACGCGCGCCGCGCGGGAGTTCGTCACGCCTTTAACACTGGCCACGCTCAGCGGAGAACCGGTGCTGGAGGATTTGTTCTCCCTCCCACCGCCAGCGAAGGGTGGCGAGCCACTCACGCTGGCGCCGATCGAGCATATTGCCGTCGCCCAAGCCGTCGGCGTGGTGGTCGTGGCGCCAGCCACCGCGCACACGCTGGCGCGCATGGCGCACGGGCTCGCCGACGACTTCCTGACGACCGTGCTGCTGGCCACGCCGGCGCCGGTGGTGGTGGCGCCCGCCATGAACGTGCAAATGTGGCGCCACCCGGCTACACAAGCGAACCTGGATCTGCTGCGCAGGCGCGGTGTCACGGTCGTGCCGCCCGATTCCGGGTACCTGGCGTGCGGCATGACGGGCGATGGCCGCATGGCCGAGTTGGATGCCATCGCCGACGCCCTGGACGCGGCAGCGGTCCTCGGCGCGCACCCCGCGGATCTGGCGGGGCAAACCGTGCTCGTCACCGCCGGGCCCACGCGCGAGGCGCTGGATCCGGTGCGCTTCCTCTCCAACCGCTCCAGCGGACGCATGGGGTATGCCCTGGCCGCCGCTGCCCAGCGCCGCGGCGCGCGCGTGCTGCTCATCAGCGGCCCCACCGCCCTCACCCCCCCGCCGGGCGTGGAGTGCACCCGCGTGGTCAGCGCCGAAGAAATGGCGGCCGCCGCCGAAGCCGCCTTCCCCACATGCACCATGGCCGTGCTGGTGGCCGCCGTCGCCGATTACCGGCCGCTGCACCCCAGCCCGGAAAAAATCAAAAAGGGCGACCTCCGCCCCGTGCTCGAACTCGCTCCCACGCCCGATATCCTCGCCAGCCTGGGACGCCGCAAGACCCATCAGCGCCTGATTGGCTTCGCCGCTGAAACCGATGCGGAACACGGGCTGGACTGGGCGCGCGCCAAACTCGCCGCCAAAAATGCCGACTTGATCGTATTCAACGACGTCAGCCAGCCGGACGTCGGCTTTGATGCCGACGACAACGCGGTCACGCTGATCGATGCCGCCGGCGAACGGCGTATTCAGCGCGCCTCCAAGGCCCTGATCGCCGACCTGATCCTCGACGCCGCGCTGCGTTTGCCTGAGTATGTCCATCACGCCTGAAGCCCGCGACAAGCTCGCCGGGTATCTGCGCTTCCAGCGGGATTTCGGAGTCGAGACGGTGCGCATCGCCCCGGCGGCGCTCACCACGCCTGCGAAAAGTGGCGCGCCACACGAAAAGGGAAGGGCCGCCGCGGCCCTGCCGGGCGAGGTTTCCGTGGCGGAGCCGGGCGCGGAATCGCTGGCCGGCATCCAGGCCGAGATCGGCGCCGACTGCCAGCGCTGCAAGCTCAGCCAGTGCGGCCGCCACCATATTGTGTTTGGCGACGGCCCTCCTCATGCCGAGCTGGTGTTCGTGGGTGAGGCGCCCGGCGCTGACGAGGACGCCCAAGGCATTCCCTTCGTGGGCCGCGGCGGCCAGCTCCTCAACGATATGATCCAGAAGGGCATGGGGCTGCGCCGCCAGGACGTCTACATTTGCAACGTGGCCAAATGCCGCCCGCCCGGCAACCGCACGCCAGAGAGGGATGAGATCGCCGCCTGCCTGCCCTTCCTGTGGCGGCAACTGCGGGCCCTCCACCCGCGCCTGGTGGTGGCCTTGGGCAGCACCGCCGCGCAAGCGCTCCACCCCTTTAAAGGCGCGCTCGCCAGCGTGCGCGGGACGATCCATCCCTTGCGGCTGAGCAGCCGGGAGGGCGCGTTCGAGACTCATCTGGTGGTGACCTATCACCCCGCCTACCTGCTGCGCGATCCCTCGCAGAAGCGGGAAGCGTGGAAGGACCTGCAGCTCGCCATGGGTTTTCTGGGCTTGCCCGGCCCGCGGTAAAATATCCACATGAGTGAAACGATTGAGCGCAGCGAAGTCGAGTGGCGCGCCCGCTTGAGCACCGAGCAGTTCCATGTCGCGCGGGAAAAAGGTACCGAGCCGGCGTTCACCGGCGTGTACTGGAACGAAAAGACGCCGGGCGTCTACCGATGCATTGGTTGCGATGCCGAGCTGTTCGACGCGTCCACGAAGTACGAATCCGGCACGGGGTGGCCGAGTTTTTGGGCCCCAATCGATCCGGCCCGGGTGGGGCTGCACCCGGATGTCAGCCACGGCGTGGTCCGCACCGAGGTGACGTGCGCCCGCTGCGGCAGCCACTTGGGACATCGGTTCGACGACGGGCCTCGGCCTACTGGACAGCGCTACTGCATGAACTCGGCCTCGCTGCGGCTGGAGCCCTCGCAGCCCGCCTAACGGACGATGGTGACGGCAACCGGAGGCGGCGGTGCGGTGAGTTGTGCCTGCACGGCCCGCGCCAACTCCGTAGGTGTGAACGGCTTATGCAGCACGCTGCCGGGCGTTTCCGCGATGCTGCCCTCGGCCGCTGCCGCTCCGGAGATGAAAAGGACGCGCAACTCCGGGATCTGCGTCCGCGCGCGCTCGGCCAACTCCGGGCCGGCCAGGTCGGGCAGCCCGATATCGGCGATCAGCAGCGCGGGTGGCTTGGCCAGGCCGGGTTGCGCCAGCAACTCGATGATCGTCAGCGCTTGGTGGGCACTAACAGCGGTGAGCACAGTATAGCCGCGGGCGCGCAGGACTTTGGCGATGAGGCGGCCCAGGGCCGGTTCATCCTCGACCACGAGCAGCGACCCCGCGCCTCCCCCGGGGAGTAGCGGCGGTTCTGCCAGTGCCGGCAGCAGCACCCGCACGGTGGTTCCGCGTCCCCAAACCGAATCGACCAGGACGGCGCCACCGCTCTGGCGGGCGATGCCGAAGACGGTGGGCAGGCCTAAGCCCGTGCCTTCTCCCTGCGGCTTGGTGGTGAAGAAGGGCTCGAAAATGTGCGCCTGCACCTCCGGCAGCATGCCACTGCCGTTATCGACCACCGCCAGTTCGATGTAGTCGCCAGCCGGCAGATCCGGGTGCGAGCGGTCGCCCAATCCGCCCCAGTGGGCGACGGTGGTGAGAATCTGAATGCGGCCGGCGTGGCGGGGCATGGCGTCACGGGCATTGAGGACAAGGTTCATCAGCACCTGGTCGATCTGGCTGGGATCGGCTTGGACGGCGCGCAGTTCCGGCGACAGGTGCACCGAGAGGTCAATATCCTCGCCCAAAGTGCGATGCAGCAGCGGTTCAATCTCGCGGATGCGGGCGTTCAAATCCAAGACGCGCGGTTGCAGCACCTGTTGCCGGCTGAAGGCCAGCAGCTGGCGGGTGAGCAAGGCCGCGCGTTCGCCGGCTTGGCGGATGCTGCGGGCCATGTCGGCCAGCGTGGGGGGCGGTTGCTCGTCCAGCATCATGTCGGAGTAGCCGTTGATGATGGTGAGCAGGTTGTTGAAATCGTGGGCGACACCGGCGGCCAGCCGTCCCACCGCCTCCATTTTCTGAACATGCCGGATTTGGGTTTCCAGGCCCCGCCGGGTGGTGATGTCGGTGAACGTGACCACCAGGCCGGCGGGCCGGCCGTCGTGGCTGCCCTCATCGCGTTGATCGTCCCGCCAGACCGGATAGCAGCGGTACTCGACGGGGATGCTGGAGCCGTCGGCGCGCCAAAAAACCTCGTCATCGACCTCGACGCCCACGCCGTGTTCGGCGGCGCGCTGCAGTTTGCAGTCCGCCGCGGGGTAGGGGCGGCCGTCGGCGTGGGCGTAATGGATGGTCTCATGGATGGGTTGGCCGAGCATGTCGGCTGCCGACGCATACCCCAGCAGGCGCAATGCCGCCGGGTTGCAGAGCGTGCAGCGGCCCTCGAGATCGAGGGCAAAGATGCCCTCGCCGGTGGAGTTCAGCAGCAGCCGCAGCCGCTCTTCGGAGGCGCGCTGCGCGGCTTCAGCCTGCTTGCGCAGGGTGGCATCAAAGACGCTGGCGCGGGTGCGCTGAAACCGGCCGGAGGCGTCGCGTAATGCGGTGGCGCTCAGCACCACCGGGAGGATGGTGCCGTCCTTACGCTGCAGGTCCAACTCCACCTCTCGCACCGCCCCCGCGCGGCACAGCTCCGGGAAGTAGCGGGCGAAGGCGGACCGGCTCTCGGGTGTGAGCAGATCCGGCAGCGTCAGACGCCCCAGCACCTCCTCGCGTTTGTACCCGAGCCAGCCCAATTCGGTGTCGTTGATGTTGACGAAGCGCCCGTCCTTGTCGAGGGAATGATAGCCACAGGGGGCGTGATGATAGAGATCACTGATCTCGTTGGCGTAGGCCTGCAGGTCGGCGCGGCTGATATCGAGCCGGTCGAGCGCGGTGGCGGCGCGCCAGACCAGGGTCAGGAAGACGGCGAAGGCGGCGAAGACGAACAGGAGCGCCGGCGCCCACTCATCTGGATGGACCTCCATCCAGGCCAGCAGCAGGGCGAAGCCGAGCGCCTGCGGCAGCAGGCGGCGGAGCATCCAACCGGTTGAGCCGGGCGAAAGCAGGAACGACAAGGGCGGGTGGCGCGGCTCCGCCGTGGTCCACGCCACAGTGAGCAGGACGATGCCGGCCGCCAAGCCCGCGGGCATGCCGTCGCCCGCCCACCCATGCCCCAGGAGCTCCGCCAACGCGATGAGGCTGGTGGTGCCCACCAGGCCTGCGCCCCAGGCGCGCCGCTGCAGCGGCAGCAACCACGCCAGAGCGAGCACGAGGGCCAGAATCAATGGTGGGCGTACCAGCGCGGTCCCGGCGGCGGGCACGTGCGCCAGCCCCACGATGGCGGTGAGCCCGGCAAGTGCGGCCAGGCCGCGGGCAAGGGCGCGCCACCGCGGAGGCAACGCCTGCGCCGCCGCCAGCAGGAGGATGGCCGTAGCCGCACTGGCGCTGCGGTGGGCTTCAACCCCCACGAGCACAGCCACTCCAGCCGCGGCCGTGGCCGCGGCCCAGCGAGCGCCCGCCCATAGCTGCCGCTCACGCCGCGGCTTGGTATCCGCAGTTGTCGTCATCGCTCGAGTCCGTGCTCAGCCTCAATGCCGCATGCGGGGGGAAACGCCGCTATTCTGGTCATATCTGCCGCTGGCGGTCAAGTGCCTTGCATGGTGTCATCCCCTCCGCGCCGTATCGTCTGCCTCACCGAGGAAACCACCGAAACCCTGTATTTGCTGGGTGAGGGCCAGCGGGTCGTTGGGATCTCCGGCTACACCCTGCGTCCGCCGGAGGCGCGGCAGAAACCGCGCGTCTCGGCCTTTACGACGGCCAATATCGCGGCCATTCTGGCACTACAGCCTGATTTGGTGCTCACTTTTTCCGACCTGCAGCGCGATATCACCCGCGAACTGGTTGGACGCGGACTCACCGTGTTCAACTTCAACCAGCGTAGCGTGGAGGAGATCTTCGAGATGATGGGCACCCTGGCGCGGCTGGTTGGCGCCGCCGCCCGCGGCGCGGTGCTCGAGGCCGAACTGCGGGCCGGGCTGCAAGCGGTAGCGGCCTCGGCGGCACGATTTCGGCACCGCCCCCGGGTATTTTTCGAGGAGTGGCCGGACCCGCTGATCAGCGGAATCCGCTGGGTTGAGGAACTCACGGCGCTGGCCGGCGGGGTGCCCATATTTCCCGAACTACTCGCCGCTGGCGCCGCCCGCGAGCGCATCGTGGACCCGGCAGCGGCGGCGGCGCGCGACCCGGAGGTGATTATCGCCTCCTGGTGCGGGCGTAAAGTGAAGCAGGAGACCATCCGCTCCCGCCCCGGCTGGAATGCCATCGCCGCCGTGCGCAACGGCCACCTCTACCAGATCCGATCCACCTACATCCTGCAGCCAGGCCCGGCCGCCTTGACGGAGGGGGTGCGCCAACTGCACCACATCCTCTGCCACGTGGCGGGCGTGGAGCCGCCGTCGGCGCTGGCGCCGCAGGAGAAAATGGATCATGAACTCCTACCGGGGACTGGCCCCGCCGCCGGCTCTACCACCTGATGGTTAACGCCTCGCTCGGTTCCGATGCGGCTGCGGCCGCCACTCTCGCGGCGCTCATGCGGACGTGAGCGGCCGCGCCAGCCCAGGAAAGCTGGCGAGCAGTTGGCGATCCATGGTGTAGAGCGGCGCGCGCAGCTCTTGCGCCAGCGCCACAAACTCCAAATCGTAGGCGCTGCATTGCGATGCCGCGATCAGGCGCAGAACCGGTGCGTTCTCAATGGCGTGCTCGTTCGGCCCAATGCACTTTTCCGCGTCTGCGAGAATACCGTCTGCCATCTCCAGTTCCATGCCGCGGCGGATTGCTCCCGCCAGGACGTTGCGGAACTCCGATCTCCACAACTGGGGCGCATGCCACTCCGAGTCAAGTACCGCAAGTGCGCTCGCGGCTGCCGTGAAATCGCTCCGCATACACCGGTACATTACGATGTTCGTATCCACGACGATCACGGGCGGCCCTCGTGCTTGAAGCGGTTGATCTCTTCTTCCGTGATCCAGATCCCCGCTTCGGCTTGCTGGCGCAAGTGTTCGTCGATACGCGCCTGGATGGCCGCTTGCTCACGTGGGGACCTGGAGGCCTGCATGCGGAGCCGGTTAATTATTTCTTGGTTAAGGCTGCGGCCGTTCTCCTGGGCCTGCTCTTTCAGGCGTTGGTGCAGATCCTCCGGTATGCCTTTTATCGTAATGGACGCCATACAACCATTATGCAACCGTTTTGGTTGCTGGAACTAACGCGCAGGCAAAAGTAATCAAGATCATGATGGAGCTGGCGTTGCGGCAGTGGAGGAAGGCACCGGTGTTCGCGGCAGTGGCGCTGCTGACATTGGCACCGGCATTGGGGTCACCCGCACGCCGCGCCAGCCGCATCGTGATGTGGAGCCTGACGCTCGGCATGGCGTCGGTTGCGGGAACTTTGTTCCAGGCGGCTGCGTAACTTGAAGCCGGCTCAGGGGTTTTCCAATCATGTGGAGTGACGTTCGGCTGGCAATCCGGCAATGGAAGAGGGCGCCGGTGTTCACGGCAGTGGCGCTACTGACGCTGGCGCTGGGCATCGGGGCCAATATCGCCATCTTCAATCTTGTGGATGCCATCTTGCTGCGTCCGCTGCCGGTCCCGCATCCCGCGCAGTTGACGGTGCTGACCAACCCCACCGATGCCGGCACCAGCTACGGCACTTCGGGTGGCCGGCGCGGGCTGCTCGCCTACAGCGAATACACCACGCTGCGGGAC
Organism: Terriglobales bacterium; assembly: GCA_025451775.1. Classification (GTDB taxonomy): domain Bacteria; phylum Acidobacteriota; class Terriglobia; order Terriglobales; family SCQP01; genus SCQP01. Next base: position 12,776 of record JANWJU010000106.1, on the reverse strand, counting down.
GAGAACACCGTGTTCTCCGGCTTGCTGGCGGCGCAAAGCAACGACGGCGATACCCAGATTGCTTGGAGCCATGGCGCGTCCGGCGGCGGCACCGAGCCGGCCGCCATCAAGATGGTCAGCGCAAATTACTTCAATGTTTTGGGTATACCGGCGTACCGCGGCCGGACGTTCGCCGCCAACGAAGGCCAGACCATCGGCGCCGACCCAATCGCGGTGATGAGCTACGGTTACTGGAACCAGCACTTCAATCGTGACCCCGCCATCCTCGGTCGCAGCTTTACCGTTCACGGTCATCCGTTCACCATCATCGGCGTGACCCCGCCCGGATTCTTCGGCGAGACCGTGGGGCAGAGCCCCGATCTGTGGATTCCCATCACCATGGCGGGCGAGACCTCTCCCGGGAGGCCGGAGCTGTTGCAGGATCCACCCGGTGTGTCCCGGCTGATGTGGTTACAGGTGATCGGCCGGCGCAAGCCGGGCGTTTCGCAGCAAACCGCGCAGGCCGCCATCAGTGTGATTTTTCTCCGGCTCGTTCAACATCAAGCCGGCGGCGCGACGGATGCTCAGCAGCGGCAGCAATTGCTGAACCAAAAGCTTGAGTTGTCGGACGGCAGCAAAGGCGTGACGCCGCTGCGGGGCGGCGCGGGGGACGGGTTGCTGGAGCTGTTCGCGCTGGTGGGCCTGCTGCTGGTACTGGCGATCGTGAACCTGGCCAGCTTGCAGTTGGCGCGGGCGGCGGCGCGGCACAAGGAGATGGGCGTACGCCTGGCGCTGGGTGCGGGAAGGGCGCGGATCATCCGTCAATTGCTGACCGAGAGCGTGCTGCTGTCGGTGATCGGGGGGCTGCTGGGCATTCTGGTGGCCGTATGGGGCGACCGCTTCATCCTGGCGGCCATGTCCGGTTCTGGCCCGGCGGGGACGCCTCTGAACCTCAGCCCGGATTGGCGCGTGCTGCTGTTTGTCGCCGGTCTGTGTGTACTGACCGGCGTGGTGTTCGGCCTAGCTCCGGCTTGGCGAATGGCGCGGCTCAATATCAACGCCACGCTGCAAAGTCAGGGGCGTGGAGGCGGGCATGGCCGGCTCTGGTTCGGCAAGACCCTGGCGGTGGTCCAGGTGGCGCTCTCGGCGCTCTTGCTGGTCGCCGCCGGACTCTTCGTCCACAGCCTGCAGAAGTTGAATGACGTGCCGCTCGGCTTCAACCCCGCCCAACTGGCGGAGTTCAGCTTGAACCCCGGCGCTGCGGGGTACAAGGGCCCTGCCGCGGCCAGCTACCTGCATCGCACCTTGGAGGCCATCAACGCCGTGCCCGGCGTGCGCGCGGCGGCGTACTCCATGAACGGACTATTCAACGGCAGCGGATGCGGCCTGCCCATCGCCATCGACGGTTATACGCCCGGTAAAGGTCAGAACGCGGGTACCGGCTGTGAGGAGGTCACGCCCCGGTACTTTGCCGCCACCGGAATCGGGATCGTCGCCGGCCGCGCGATTGACGAGGCCGATCAATCTGGAGCGGTGAAGAACGCGGTGGTCAACCAGACCTTCGCCCAGCGCTTCTTCCCCGGCCGCAACCCCATCGGGCAGAACATCCGCGATACCTATCCCGACGATCACGGCGCGGTCTACACCATCGTCGGTATTGCACGCGACGCCAAGTACAACCAGCTCGATGAAAAGCCCCGGCCCATGATGTATCTGCCCTACTTCAACGGCATTCCGGGAGCCGGCCCGCAAGATGCGTCGGTGATGGTCAGCGGCTGGAACTCGACGGTAGCTACCGGCGTCCGGCATGCGGTGCAATCCATCGATCCCGCGGTGACCATGGGCACGTCCGCAACCGTCGAGGATCAGATCGAGCGCTCGCTGGCCGGTAGCCGGGTGCTGGCCGAGCTCGCCAGCTTCTTCGCCCTGCTGGCGCTGTTCCTCGCCGGAATCGGCCTGTACGGCACCATGTCGTTCGGCGTGGCCCGGCGCACCTCGGAGATTGGCATCCGCATGGCATTGGGCGCGAGCCGGGGCCGCGTGCTGGGCATGATCCTGGGCGAGACGTTGCTGGTGTTGCTGATCGGGTTGCTGATCGGACTTCCGGGCGCGCTTGCCAGCGCCAAGCTGCTGCTGAGCGCGGTTCGAATCGAGAACCTGAAGTACTGGGATGCGATCAGCTACGGCGCTGCCGCCGCCGCGCTCGCGGTGGCGATCCTCATTGCCGGCTACCTCCCGGCACGCCGCGCCAGCCGCATCGACCCCTGGCAGGCGCTGCGCGAAGACTAGCGAAGACTAGCGACGACTAACGGTAGGCTTTAGGCAATCGGAGCCTGCGGCCATGGCGCTCCGGCGCTTAGCTGGACTTGACCTCCGCTTGCAGTAGTTCCTGCGCCACCATGGCCATGGTGCGGCGGCTGCGGCGGCTCTCCTGCTGCAAGAGACGGTAAGCCTCGGCCTCGCTCAGGCTCCGCTCCTGCTGCAGCAAGCCCTTGGCGCGTTCGACCAGCTTGCGCTCCGCCATCGCCTGCTGGTGCTGATCCGCCCGCGCGCGCAGCGACTCCGCCTCCATGGCGGCGGCGAGCAAGCCGCCCAGCAGCACGGCCAGCGTCAGGTCGGCGTGTCCGGAGAGCGTGAAGGCCACCTGTAAACCGCCGACGATGTCGGCGCCGACCTGAAGCGGGATCAGCCAGGTGGATTTGCCCGTCCGCACCGGCGGCGAGCCGGCTTCGGGCAGGGCTTCAATCACGTCCAGTGCAGGCTCGTCCGGCGCCGTCCAGCCATAGCGGCGGGGCTGGCCGCCGGCGAGCAAAGTGAGCCGGGCGGCGCGCGCATCGAGCGTGCCCGCCAATTTCTCGCAGGCCGCCATCCATGGGTCACCGCCATTGCTCAACAGCCAGCGCTGGAACTCAGCCACCGCGGCGAAACGCCTCTCGAACTGTTGCCGTGCGGCGGCTTCGGCGGTCCGCTCCAGCGCCTCGCCTAGCATGAAGCCCAACGCCTGCACCGCTTTAATTTCGCCGGGCGTATGTTCGTATACGGCGCGGTGCTGCAGATTCATCACCCCCAGCACCCTGTTGCGGAACAGGATAGGCACCGAGAGAAACGCCTCGAAGCGGTCCTCCGGCAGGACGGAATAAAACTTGAACCGCCCATCCGCGGTGGCCTTCTCCGACAGCGCCACCGGGCGCCGCTGCTGCGCCACCCAGCCGGTGATGCCTTCTCCAATGCGCATCCGCAGCCGTCCCACCTCCTCCGGATGGGCGTTGGAGGTGGCGCGCAGCACCAACTCGCCCTCCTCGTAAAGGTAGACAAAGCAGGTGTCGGCGTTGACCGCCTCCTGGCACAGATCCACCACGGCGTGTAAGAGCTCGTCCAAATCCCGGTGCCGGTTCAAGCTGCGGGCGGCTTCGGTCAGCATCTCGAGCAGGGCTTCGCTGGATGGCATGGAGTAGATCTTCCTCGTCTCCAGCCTACGAAGCATTCTCGGTTCTGGCCAATTAGTAGTTTCTATAAGGGGCATAGGCGCGCGTCTTAGCCGGGGCTGTATAACCCCTATCGAAATTATCGATAGGACGCGGGATTCCATTGGCGGCAGCCTGGAGATGCCACGAGCAGAGCGGGCGACGAGCGGCAGTGCCGCTTGTGCGCCGCCCCGCCGACCCGCGCATCCCCAGCGGCGTCGGCCAATGCAGTGCTACGACGCCGGGGTGTATTCCAGCATCCAGGAGACGCCGAACCGGTCGCGCAGCATGGCGAAGCGTTCGGCGAAAAAGGTTTGCTCCAACGGCATGAAAACCTCGCCGCCTTCGGTCAGGAGCGCGTACAGGCGCTCGGCCTCGGCGGCGGAGTCGACGCTCAGGCAAAGATAGGCGCTGCGCATCGGCTGGAACCGCTCCGCCGGGGCATCGCTCGCCATGATCTCGGTGCCCGCGATGAGAAGGCGCGCGTGCATGATGTTGCTCTCATTCCCCGGCGCCCGCATGCCCGCCGGGGCCTGGGCGAAGGTTGTCGAGTAGGTGATCTTCGCGCCCAAGTGCTGTTCGTAAAAGTGCAACGCCTGGTCGCAGTTGCCGCCGAAGTTGAGATAGGTGGTGAGCTTCATAGGGCCTCGAGTTCCAGCGCGCCGCTAGCAGCGGCGCCGGTGCCGCTGCGTTCTCCCGCTACTGGCCACGCACACCCACCATTTTATGTCCGTTGGGGCAGCTTGGAGATTCCACGAGCAAAGCGGCCTCCCCAGGCCTGAGAAAACCCCTACACCTTAGCGGAGCGGCGAGCTTAGCGCGGGCGTAAGCGCGCCTCTGCCGCCACCCAGCGGCTAAGGCCCGCGGCCATCAATTGTATCTATAGTCCCTATTTCACCCTGCCGGCAGCGGTCCCGGGCCTTATCCTGAGGATACAGATCCTTGGCACCTCGCCGTGCCATCCTCAAAATCCAAACTGCTCCATGACGAGCTAGGACGAGCCTTGGGCCGCACCCTGGCGGTCGTGGAGATCCTGCATGGAACGCTTATTGGTCATCGGAAACGGCATGGCTGGCGTGGCCTGCGTCGAGCAGATCCTGAAACACGCGCCACGCTTCGAAATCACCATCCTCGGCGAGGAGACGCACGTCAATTACAACCGCATCCTACTTTCGTCGCTGCTGGCGGGAGATAAAACTGAGGATGAGATCGTCCTGAACGGCCTCGAATGGTACCAGCGCCACGACATCAGGTTGCGGCTTGGAGTGCGCGCCGTAGCCATCGATGCGGATCGCCGCACGGTGACGTGTGCGGATGGCTGCGCTCTCCCCTACGATCAACTCATCCTCGCCACCGGCAGCTCGGCGAGCCTCCCGCCGCTGCGTGGCCTTTCGGCCCCCACGCGCCTGCCGGGCCGGGACGGACGATACCTCCGCAATGCCCAATACTCCACCGCGCTGCGGGACGGGGTCTTCGTTTTTCGCACGCTCGAGGATTCGCGTGCGCTTCTGGGCCGAGCCCGTCCCGGCGTTCGCGCGGCGGTGATTGGCGGCGGGTTGCTCGGGCTGGAGGCAGCCCGCGGCCTGCAGGCGCGGGGATGCGAGGTGACCGTCGTCCACCTGCCCGAGCGGCTGATGGAGCGGCAACTCGATCTCCCCGGCAGCCGTCTGCTCACCGCGCAGATGGAGGCGCTCGGGATCCGCGTGCTGTTGGGCCGGACCACCACGGCGATACTCGGCGCGGTCGAGGTTGAAGGGTTGGCGTTCGCCGACGGCGCAACCCTCGCCGCTGATCTGGTGGTGATTGCCGCCGGCATCCGCCCCAATATCGAACTCGCCCGCAACGCCGGCCTCGAGTGCAACCGGGGCGTCATCGTTAACGACTTTCTCGAAACCTCGCGCCCCGGCATCGCCGCGGTGGGTGAGTGCGTCGAGCACCGCGGGCTCTGCTACGGTCTCGTGGCGCCCCTTTTGGAACAGGGCAAAGTGCTGGCCGCCGCGTTGGCCGGCAGCCGCGGCGCGGGCTTTGCTCCCGTGGCGCCGGCCACCAAGCTTAAGGTGATGGGGGTGGAGGTGTACTCCGCCGGTGCCTGGGATGAAACCCTGCGGCCGGAGTTGGAGGCCATTCGCTTCGAGGATGCTTCGCTCGGGATTTACAAGAAGCTGGTGCTCGATCAGGGCCGCCTTGCGGGCTTCATCCTGGTGGGCGACACCAGCGAGAGCGCCCGCTATTTGAGCTGGTTTAAAGCGGAGAAGGATTTCGCCGGGGAACGGCGCCACCTTTTCTTTCCCCCACCGGAGGCCGACGCCGGCGCGGCGTTGGCCGGCATGCCTGCGAGCGAAACCGTCTGCGGCTGCCGCGGGGTGACCAAGGGCGAGATCATCCGCGCCGTCCACGAACAGGGGGTGGCCACGCTGGCCCAGCTCCAGGAATGCACGGGCGCCGCCTCCGGATGTGGCAACTGCGCCGGCGTTTGTCAGCGCTTGCTGAAGATGGTGATTCCGGAGTTCGAGGCGGCGGTTCGCCGTCAACTCTGCGCTTGCGTGCCTTTTCCGGAGGAGGAACTGCGCGAGATCCTGCGCGGCCAGCGCCTGCGCTCGGTGCAGGAGGTGCTGGAGATCTACGGCAACGGCATCGGCTGCGAGGTCTGCAAGCCGGCGCTGGCCTACATGCTCGATATGATCTGGTGCGGCGGCCACGACGAGGACCGCTCGGCCCGTTTCATCAACGATCGCGTGCACGCCAACATTCAGAAGGACGGAACTTTCTCCGTCGTTCCCCGCATGCGCGGTGGCGTGACCACCCCGGCCGAACTGCGCCGCGTCGCCGATGTGGCGGAGAAGTACCAGGTGCGCATGGTCAAAGTTACCGGCAGCCAACGCCTCGACCTGCTGGGCGTGAGCAAGGCCGATCTGCCCAGCATCTGGGCCGAGTTGGGCATGGCTTCGGGCCAGGCCTATACCAAGGGCGTGCGCATGGTGAAGACGTGCGTGGGGTCGGAGTTCTGCCGCTTTGGCGTGCAGGATTCAACTGCGGCGGGCATCGAACTGGAGCGCCGACTGGAAAACCTTTACGCGCCCCACAAGGTGAAAATGGCGGCGGTGGGCTGCCCGCGCAACTGCGCCGAGGCCACGGTGAAGGACATCGGCCTGGTGGGCCAGGAGGGCAGTTGGCAGGTGGTGGTGGGCGGCGCTGCCGGCAAGCGGGTGCGCGCGGCCGACCTGTTGATCACGGTCGAAACCACGGAGGCGGCGCTGGATGCCGCCACGTTGTTTTTTCAGTACTACCGCGAGCGCGCCAATTACCTGGAGCGCAGCTACGATTTCGTCGAGCGCGTCGGCATGGAAAAAATCCGCCAGGAGACGGTGTACGCCCCCGAGCCGCAACAGCAGGCGCTGCGGGAGCGCCTGCGCCGCTCCAAAGCGCGGGCGCGCGATGCCTGGCTGGATCGCGACCTGCCGCCCGCGGCCAGTCCATTTGTCCAAATTCAGCCGTTAGAGGAGGTGGTGCGATGACCTCGGAGCTAGATGCCTGGGTTTGTGTTACGCCGCAGAGCAACATTCCCCTGCGCGAGGGGCGGGCGATCCAGCTCGGTGGCCACGAGATTGCCATCTTCAACCTCGGTGACCGCGTGCTCGCCGTGGCCAACCGCTGTCCCCACCGCGGCGGTCCGCTCAGCGATGGCCTGCTCGCCGATGGCGCCGTGGTCTGCCCGCTGCACGCGTGGAAGGTGACGTTGGCGAGCGGCAGCGTCGAGCGTCCAGCCGGGCGGGAGGCCTGCGTCGCGACGTACGCCGCTCGTCTGGAGAATGGGCTCATCTATGTGGCCTTGCCGCGTCCGCGAGCCGCCTGAACTACGCCACTGTGCGAAGATGAGGCGGTATGCCATCCGGAGACTTTCAAGGGTGGCGCGTGCTCGCTTTGGAGGCGCGCCGCGCCGCCGAGATCGCCGAGCTGATCCGCCGTGCCGGCGGTGAGCCGCAAGTGGCGCCGGCGATGCGGGAAGCTCCGCTCGAGACCAACCCGGCGGCGGCGGCGTTTGCCGAAGGCCTGCAGCGGGATGACTTCGATTGGGTGGTATTTCTGACCGCCACGGGCGTTCACTCGCTGCTGGCGGCGAGTGGCGGAACCATGGTGGAAGCGCTGCGCGGCGTGAAAGTGGCGGCGCGCGGAGCCAAGGTGGCCTCTGCGCTGCGCACGCTGGGCATACCCGTGGCGGCGGTCGCGCCAGAACCGGCAACCTGGCAGGAGCTGCTGGCGGTGCTGCCGGAACAGTTGCCTGGCGTGCGCTGCGCCGTGCAGGAGTATGGCGCGCCCAACCCCGAACTCACCGCCGCCCTGACCCGGCGCGGAGCGCAGGTGACCGCGGTGCCGGTCTACCGCTGGGAGCTGCCCGCTGATCTCGCGCCCTTGCGCCAGGCGATCCGCGATCTGCTGGGCGGCCGCATCGCCGTGGTGCTGTTCACCAACGCCGTGCAGGTCGCGCACCTGTTCGAGGTGGCGGCGCAGGAGCAGGTTGAAGCCGCCGTGGCGCAGGCGCTGCGGCGCAGCGTGATCGCCTCCATCGGCCCCTCCACCAGCGCCGAACTGGCGCGGCGCGGCTGCCCCGCCGATTTCGAGCCCTCGCATCCGCGCATGGGCGTGCTCGTCCAGGAGGCGGCCGCCGCGGCCGCGAAGCTGCTCGATGCGAAGCGCCCGGCCAACCGTCCGGAGTGATATGCTTATCGTTCGCGCTTTCTCATGAAGATCCACGAGTATCAGGCTAAGGAACTCCTGCGCGGCTTTGGCGTCGCCGTGCCGCGCGGACGCGTGATTACCCAGGCCGCCGAGGCCGCCGCCGCCGCCCGCGAGTTGGGCGGACGCGCCGTGGTCAAGGCGCAGATCCATGCGGGCGGGCGCGGCCAGGGCGGCGGCGTCAAGCTGGCCGCCACGCCCGAGCAGGCGGCCGAGCTGGCCGGCAAAATCCTGGGCATGCAGTTAGTGACTCACCAGACCGGTCCCGAGGGACGGCTGGTGCGCCAGGTGTTGATCGAAGAGACCGCCTCCATCGCGCGCGAACTCTACCTCGGCATCGTGCTCGACCGCGTCGCGGCACGCCCGGTGTTCATGGCGTCCGCCGCCGGTGGCATGGAGATCGAGGAGGTCGCCGCCAAATCGCCGGAGGCGATCCTTAAGGAAGCGTTTGACCCTGACGCCGGCCTGCAGCCGTACCAGGCGCGGAAGCTGGCGTTCGGCCTGGGCTTGCCGGCGGCGGCGCTGGCCCCGGCGGTCAAGATCATGACCAGCTTGGCGCGCGCCTTCGTCGCCCTCGATTGCACCCTGGCCGAGATCAACCCGCTCATCCTCACCGCCGACAACCAGGTGGTGGCTCTGGACGCCAAGATCAACCTCGACGACAACGCGCTCTACCGCCATCCCGAACTCAAAGCGCTGCGCGACCTGAACGAGGAAGCGCCGTTGGAGGTCGAAGCCAGCCAGTACGGACTCAACTACATCAAGCTCGACGGTAACGTGGCCTGCATGGTCAACGGCGCCGGCTTGGCCATGGCGACCATGGACATCATCCAATACGCTGGCGGTTCACCCGCCAACTTCCTCGATGTCGGTGGCGGCGCCAGCAGCGAGCAGGTGCGGCACGCCTTCGAGATCTTGTTGAAGGATCCGGCTGTAAAAGCGGTGCTGATCAACATTTTCGGCGGCATCCTGCGCTGCGATACCCTCGCCAGCGGCGTGGTCGAGGCGGCGCGCGCGGTGCAACTCAACCTGCCGTTGGTGATTCGCATGGAAGGCACCAACGTCGAGCAGGGACGCAAAATTTTGGCCGATTCCGGACTCAAGATCATCGTGGCCGAAGGCATGAAGGACGCGGCCGAAAAAGTCGTGGCTGCCGCCCACACGGCTTAACTTACTGGCAACCGGCAACTGGCAACTTCTTCATGAGTATTCTCGTCGATCGCAACACCCGCCTCTGCGTGCAAGGCATCACCGGCCGCGAAGGCAGCTTCCATGCCCGCATGTGCCGCGAGTACGGCACCCAAGTGGTGGCCGGGGTCACGCCTGGCAAAGGCGGCACCACGCACGAGGGCGTGCCCGTGTTCGATACCGTCGCGCAGGCGGTCGAGGCCACCGGCGCCAACACCACGGTGATCTTCGTGCCCCCGCCGTTCGCCGCCGACGCCATCCTCGAGGCTGTCGCCGCCGCCCTGCCGCTGATTGTCTGCATCACCGAGGGTATTCCGGCGCTGGATATGTCCCGCGCCTGGCGCACCGTGCGCACCTCGGCCTCGCGCCTGATTGGGCCCAACTGCCCCGGCATCATCACCCCCGGGCAGTGCAAGATCGGCATCATGCCGGGACACATCCACAAGCCCGGGCGCGTCGGTATCGTCAGCCGCAGCGGCACGCTGACCTACGAGGCCGTCCACCAGCTCACGCAATTGGGCATTGGGCAATCGACCGCCATCGGTATCGGCGGCGATCCCATCATCGGCACCACCCATCGCGATGCCATCGAGATGTTCAACCGCGACGCGGACACTGATGCCATCGTCATGATCGGCGAGATCGGCGGTACGGCCGAAGAGGAAGCGGCGGAGTACATCCGCCAGCGTGTGAAAAAGCCGGTAGTCGGCTTTATCGCCGGCCAGACGGCGCCTCCCGGACGTCGCATGGGCCACGCCGGCGCCATTATCAGCGGCGGCAAAGGCACTGCGGCCGAGAAGATGGCGGCCATGCGCGCCGCCGGTATCCACGTCTGTGTCAGCCCCGCCGAAATGGGCGAGACCTTGAAACGGTATGTCCACTGAACGCACTCTCACCATCGTTAAACCCGACGCCGTCGCCGCTCACCACACCGGCGCCATCCTCGCCCACCTGGAACAGGCCGGCTTCCGCATCGTCGGATTGCGGCGGCTGCGGCTGAGCCGGGAGCAGGCGGAGGCGTTCTACGCCGTGCACCGCGAGCGCGGCTTTTATCAGGATCTGGTCCGTTTCATGACCGAAGGCCCGGTCGTGCCGGTGGTGCTGGAGCGGGAGAACGCGGTGGCCGAGCTGCGCCGCGTGATGGGCGCCACCGACCCCGCCAAGGCCGAGCCGGGGACGTTGCGGAAGATGTACGCCACCTCCATCGAGCGCAACGCCATTCACGGCTCCGACGCCGCGGAGACGGCGCGGCAAGAGATTGCATTCTTCTTCGCGCAGGCCGATCTGCTCTAGGAGTTTCCAGTGCCAGTCGCCCGCGCAGCGGATCGGGTTAAAGATGGCCACTGGGCGCGCGAGTGGGTGCGCCACTGGGTAGTTTCCTCAGGATGTGTGCTGCTCCTGGCGGGGGTGGCGGTGGCGCAAGGGTTGGGCGGCGCACCGGCGGGATCGGCCGCGCAAGCGATGCCCTTGCCGCTCTCTGGACTGAACCCACAGGCGGGCTCGGTGACCGCGACGCAGAACGCCACGCCCGGCGCGGGCGTGAACACGCTCTCGCCGAACGTGGTGGCCCAAGGCGCCTTCGCGGGCAGCATAGCGCCGGCGGCGCCGGCCTTTAACGGCAAGCTCTCGCTCGCCGACGCCATCCAACGCGGGTTGTCCTATAATCTCGGCGCCGCGCAATGGTCGAACACGGTGCGCCAGGCTGCGGGCCAGAGCCGCAGCGCGCGCGCGGCGCTCATGCCCAACCTCAACGCCAGCCTGACCGAACAGGTCGAGCAGCTCAGCCTGCGGGCCACCGGATTCAACTTCAAGCTGCCCGCCTCGGCGGGGTTCTCGATTCCCGGCGTGGTGGGGCCGTTCAGCTACATGGATCTGCAAGCATCCCTGTCGCAGTCGGTGCTCGACTTCACCGCGCTCAATAACTACCGCTCCCGGCAGCAGTCGCTGCGGGCCACGGAGCTCGCGTTTCAGAACGCCCGCGACCTGGTGGTGCTGGGCGTCGGTGGCGCCTACCTGGGCGTGATCGCCGCCCAAGCGCGGATCAGCTCCGCCGAGGCGCAACTTGCCACCGCGAACGCCATCCTCAACCAGTCGCAACAGCGCCGCGGCGTGGGGGCGGCGCCGCAATTGACGGTCAACCAGAATCAGGTGCAAGCGTCCATCCAGCAGTTACAGTTGGCCACGCTGCGCAACGACCTTGCCAAACGCAAAATCGAGCTGGCGCGCATGATTGGCTTGCCGCCGAGCTCCGCTTACCAGATCACCGACGCGGTGCCGTTTGCGCCGTCCCCGGCGATGCCAGAAGAGCAGGCGGTGGCGTTGGCGCTGCGTCAGCGCACGGACCTCGAAGCCGCAGCCGCGCAATCCGGCGCCGCGCAGATGGGCGTGGCCGCCGCGCGCGCCGAGCGCCTGCCTTCGGCCAGCATCGCCGGCAGCTATGGCGTGATCGGAACTTCGATAGCGCAGAACTCGCACGGCGTCTTCACGCTCGCCGGCACGCTCAACCTGCCGCTGTGGCATGGCGGACGCACCTCCGGCGACATCGAGCAGGCCCAGGCCGCCCTCGCCCAACGGCAATCGGAAGCCGCCGACTTGCACTCCCAAATCGAGGCCCAGGTGCAGGAGGATTACCTCGATCTGAACACCGCCGCCAGTGAGGTGCAGGTGGCACAAAACAATCTCAGCGTTGCCCAACAGGCGCTGCAGATGACCCGGGACCGGTTCGAGGCCGGCGTCATCAACACCGTCGAGTTGATTCAGGCGCAACAGCAGGTCTCAGCCGCCGAGCAGGATTTTATCGGCAGCGTCTACGCCCACAACCTCGCCAAACTCACGCTCGCCCGCGATTTGGGCAACGCTCCGGCGAGTTGGACGCGGTACCTCAAGGTCGAGCCCGCGCCCTAATCCCATGGAGGCCACGGCGCGCCGGCAGCAGCTTTGGAGTTTGCTGGGTGATCTGCCGCAGGCATCCCCACTCCCCGCGCCGCGCTTGCTGAGCCGCGAGCGGCATCCCGGCTATACGCTGGAACGCCTGGAGCTCGATCTCAACGGCGTCGAGCCCGTGCCGGCGCTGCTGCTCATCCCAGATCGGCCCGATCGCCGCCCGCCGCGCGCGCCCGGCCTGCTCTATTTACACTGGCACGGCGGCGAGTACGCGCTGGGTAAGGAACAGTTGCTCCAGGGCTGCTCCGTGCAGCCCGCCTACGCGCCCGAGTGCGCCGCCAGGGGATTGGTCACGCTCGCCATCGATAGCTGGTGCTTCGGCGGCCGCCAGCACGATGCCGACGGACGGCGCGGCGAAGAGGACACCTTCAAGCGCATGCTCTGGCAGGGCCAGGTCCTGTGGGGCATGATGCTCTTCGACGAGTGGCGCGCCCTCGATTACCTCGCCAGCCGCCCCGAAGTCGATCC
>JANWJU010000105.1 GCA_025451775.1 Terriglobales bacterium | reverse complement strand
GCATCCGCTTCCCATGTCCTGGCGGCGGGCGCGGGCAGGGTGCGATAGATATCGGACAACGCCTCCAACGCCGTCTGTTGTGCCGGTCCCGGCACCAGGCGTCCCAGCACGCGCTGATTGCGTTCGACCACGATCTCCTCGCCACCCCGCGCCAACTGATCCAGCACCTTGCTCAGATTGCGCGCCAGGGCGGTGGCGGTCATTGTCTTCATGAAATCCGATTGTATCAGATTTTACGCATGAACAGCATCGGGAACCGCGGCGAGGGGCGGATCAGTGGCCGGCGCTCCAGCCGTTCATGACCACCAACTGCTGGTGATCGTGGGGATAGGTGGTCACCAGATACCGTTGTCCGTCGCCGGCGGCGGCCACGGCGGCGGGAAAATGGTCGGCGAGCACGTGCGGCGCGCCGAACACCGGGGCGCCGTCAGCGCCGCTGCTCACCGGGATGGCCATCAGGCGCCCGGCATTGTCAATCACGTCCAGCTCGCGTCCGCCCTGGGTCCAGAACTGCTGCACCGCGCCGGTGGTGGTCGCCTGCCATACCGATCCGGTGCCGCCGCGGAAGGGAACCACGTAGACGTTGGTGGGCTGCCCCTGCTCACCGGCCAGGTAGCTGACCCAGCGATTGTCGGACGACAAGGCGGCGCTGACGAGTTCCTGACTGCCCAAGGTGGCCACAGTGCGGACGGCGCCCCCGGCGACGCTGATCGCCACCACCGCCTTGGCACCCTGGGTCGGATTGTAGGCACACACCAATTCGCGGCCGTCCTCCGACCAGCCTGCGGGAGCGAGCAAATCTCCCGTGCGGGGGGCACGGAGGACGGTTTGTTCCTGCCCCCCGCCGGCCGGGCGGCGCAGTACCGTGTTGCCCGTCCCGCCGGCGGCGTAGGCGATCCACTTGCCGTCGGGCGACCAGACCGGATACAGGTTGGCGACCGGCCCAAAGGTCAGGCGATCGAAGGCGCGGCCCGGCGCGCGTTCCACCCAGATGTCCTGCAATCCCTGATCAAAGCTCACCGCCACCTGCCGGCCGTCCGGCGCCACGGCGGCGGTGAAGGCCTCGCCGTTGTAGGCGGGCAGCGGCGCTGAAAGTTGGCCGGAACGGTCAGCCCAGGCCAATTGCTGATTGCCGGCGTCGCCGCCGGCATAGACCAGCACGCCATTGCGCGAAGCCGAGTAGGCCGCGCGCCAGGTGACGGAATCTTCGTAGACATCCTGAGCCACCGGTTGCGGCGAACCGCTGAGCGTGCCGGTGGCCGGATCCAGGGGTTGCGCCATCAGGGTGCGGTCGGAGGAGTAAAGGAGGCGGCCGTCGGCAAAAATGCCGGCGCTGAGGGAGTGGATCAGGGGCTTGGGCGTGCCGCCATCGAGGGAGGCGAAGTAGAGGGTGTCTTGCGTCGAATCGGAGTGGTTGATGGCTAAATAAAGAAAATGCTTACCGTCGGGCAGGAAGGAAGGAAAGCGGAAAGAATCGAACTGGGCGGCGTTGAACGGCACCGCGGGGGTCGCAGGGCCGCCCTGGGCGGGGATGCGAATCAACCCGCCGGTGACCGAGGGCGAAACCACGATGGTGCCGCTCCCGCCGCCGGCCGCCGACCAGGAGCCGCCGCGGGCGGTGCGCATGCCGGCCAGGGCGCGCGGCAGCCCGCCCGCCAGATTGAGCACCATGAGCTTGCCCTCCAACTCCGGTCCCGCGGCGGTGAAGTAGCCGACGGATTTACCATCGGGCGACCAAAAGGGGAACACGCCGGCTTGGGTGCCGGGCAGCTCGCGCGCTGCGAGGCTGTCGAGGGAACGCAGCCAGAGGGCGGAGCGGCCGCTGGAGTTCTGGGCGGAAAATACCACCTGACGCCCGTCGGGTGAGACCGCGGGCGGGCCGGGGCGGCTGCCGCCGAAGTCAAAACTCAGGCCGGGCGGGGGCGTAATCTCGGTGACGGTGCGTGCCGACGCCGGTGCCGGGCGGAGCCATAACGCCGCGCCCGTCGCGACGATGGCGATGAGGGCCGTCGCCGCCATCCATAGCCAGAGGCGGCGGGGTGGCGCCGGTGCGGTGGCGGAGGGAACGGCGACCGCGGCCAGCATCATGCCGGCATCGTGGGCCGACTGCAGGCGCGCCTCGGGGTCGGGCTCCAGGCAGGCGCGGAGCAGGCGATCGAGGGCGGGCGGGGAAACCTCGCGCACACCGGCGAAGGCGGGTTGGCCGGTGGCCATCTCGTAGAGTACGCACCCGAGGGCGTAGACATCGCTGCGGGCGTCGGCCTCGCGTCCGGCGATCTGCTCGGGAGCCATGTAGGGGATGGTGCCCAGCACGGCGCCGGCTTGCGTCGCCGCGGGCAGGGTGGGGGTGTCGATGGCGACGGTCAGCGCCGTGCTGACGCCGGCCTTGGCCAGCCCGAAATCCAGCAATTTGGCCTGTGTCTGCGCTCCCGAGCCGGTGAGCATGATGTTGGCCGGCTTGAGGTCGCGGTGGACGATGCCGGCGCGGTGGGCGCGCGCCAGCGCGGCGGCAACCTGGCCGCCGAGCGCCACGATTTGCGGGAGCGGAAGCGGGCCGCGGCGCAAGCGCTCGGCCAGGGTTTCGCCCTCGAGGTACTCCATGACCAGATAGCTGGTATCGCCCTCGCGGCCGAGGTCGTGGAGCACGCAGATATTGGGGTGCTGCAGGGCGGCGATGGCGCGCGCCTCGCGCTGGAAGCGCGCCTCGGCTTCGGGGCTGCTTGCCAGTTGGCCGGAGAGCAGCTTGACCGCCACGGTGCGGTCGAGCCGGGTGTCGCGGGCGCGGTACACCTCGCCCATGCCGCCCGCTCCCAGCGGCGCGACCACCTCGTAGGCGCCCAGTCTGTCCCCGGCTTTGAGCATGGCCAATCTTGCCACAGGCGGAGACTGTTTTTGCCGGGCTGCGCCCCGCCGCCTCCCGCTGGACGGCTCCACGGGCCTTGGAAAAGTGTCCCCATATTTGGGAGGATTGCGCCCGGGCGCCGCCCGGAGCAGGCTTAGGGCATGCAAATGGGGAGGTGGATTTTCCTGATGGGGGCGTTGCTGCTGCTGGGCGGCTGCCAGCAGCCCTACCGGGTGTTTGCGGTGCAAGTGGCGGCGGCGGATGAGGCCCCGCCGCCGCTACCGGGGGCGCTGGCCGACGCGCGGCCGCTGGCGGTGGCGCCGGTGGCGGCACCGCCAGCGGCCGGCTTGGGGGCGCGGATGGCTCCGCCCAAGTGGGATCTCAACCGGGTACCGGCCGTCACGCTGATGGAGTTGCCGGGAATGACGCCCGGGGTGGTCACCGCCATCATTAATGGGCGCCCCTACCGCGGCAAGCGTGAGTTGCTGAAGCGCAAAATCCTGACCGCCGAACAATACGCACGCTGGAAGGATTACCTGGTGGTGCACCGGGCGGCGGCTACCAGCCGCGGAAGCGCGGCCACTCGGCGATGACCGCGGCGCCGCCGTCGAGCACGTAGTAGCTGTCGAACTGCGCGGCGGTGGCGCAGATGTGGTTGGGAAGAATGCGCAGCCGCGTGCCGACCGCCAGCCGGGGCGGCGGTTGCCTGGCACCGGGACGCAAGGCCAGCACGCCATGCTCCTGGCTGGTTTCGGCGACCAGCCAGTTTTCATAGGGCACGCCGGCGGCATCGCACACCAGGCCGTAGCCCTGGGTGCCATCGCCGCGGTCGCGGGAGAGGGCCATCCACCCGGCGTCGGTGAGTGTCCAGCCGCCCAGCGGTCCCTTCTCGGGTTGGTGTCCGATCACCGTGGCCAGCACGGTGCAGGCGATGTCGTCGAGGGTGCATACGCCGAGACCCGCCATCACCAAATCGAAGAAGCAGTACACGCCGGCGCGGACCTCGGTGACGCCGGTGAGGTCGCGGGCAAAGTGGGCGGTGGGCGTGGACCCCACGCTGACCACCGGGCAGGCGAAGCCGGCGGAGCGCAGCAGGGCGGCGGCGGAGACGGCGGCGGCGCGTTCCTGCTCGGCGGCCTGCTCCAGCGCCGCGGTGCCGTGGGCATGGTAGGAGTCCCCGGCGTGGGTGAGCACGCCGCGCAGTCCGCCGGGCGGCAGGGCCCGGGCGACGGCGAGGAGCAACTCGCGGCGTTCCGCCCGGATGCCGGCGCGGTGGCCATCGGCGTCAATTTCGATGAGCGCGGGAATCGGCGCCTCGCCGCCGCGGGCGCGGGCCGCCAGCGCTTCCGCCTGTTCGGTGCTGTCGAGGATCACCGCCAGGTCCGCGCCGGCGGCGCGCAGCCGCGCCACGCGGTCGAGCTTCTGGGGGCTGATGCCGACGGCATAAATCAGGTCGCGCACCCCGGCGGCGGCGAACTCTTCGGCCTCGCGCAGGGTGGAGGCGGTGGCGCTGCCGTCGCCGCCGGCCATCATGATTTCGGCGGCGGGAAGGCTCTTGCAGGTCTTGAGGTGGGGGCGCAGGGCGGCGCCCAGGCCGGCGATGCGCTGCCGCAGGCGACGGCAGTTGCGCTCCATCCGCGGGCGGTCCAGCAACAGGCACGGGGTGGGCAAATCACTGAGGGTGGGCGGCATGTGTGAGTTATTATCCAGCAGTGCGAAAGGGCGTACAGCAGGGGCTGTTGATTTTGGCATGGCTGGCGGCGGCTTCCCCGGCGTGGGGCTGGGGCTGCGCCGGACATCAGGTGATCGCGCTGATCGCCGCCGCGCATCTGCGGCCGGAGGTGGCGGCGCAGGTGGCCCGCATCCTGGCCGCGGCGCCGCCGGGAGCGGGGCGGCACACCTGTCCGGCGGCGGCGGGATGGCCGGAGATGGCGCGCGAGGCCAACTGGGCCGATGCGGCACGAACCGCCGGCACGGCCGGGTTCCACTTCATCAACCTGCCGCTGGGGGCCCGGCCGGGCGCGGCGGCGCTGGCGGCCGCCTGCGGCGGGGGCTGCCTGACTTCGGCGACGGCACAGTTTGAACAGCAGTTGCGAACGGGTCCGGCGGCGCAGCGCGCGGCCGGGTTGCGCTATCTGATTCACCTCACCGGCGACGCCTTTCAGCCCCTGCACACCGCCGACAACCGTGATCGCGGCGGCAATTGCGTCCGCACACGGCTGCCGGGGCGCAAGCGGGCCACCAGTCTGCACGAAGACTGGGACAGCGTGCTGCTGCGCCGCGCGATGGGTCGCGCCACCCCCGCCGCCTACGCCCAGCGGCTTGACCGGGGCTACGGCAGGCGCTATCGCGCGGAAGCGACCGACCCCGCCGCCTGGGTCTGGGCCAGCCATGAGCTGGCGGTGCACACCGCCTACGGACCGCTGCATCTTGCGCCCGGTTGCGAGGAGCAGCCGGTCGTCCTTTCCACCGCGTACGTTCGAGATGCCCAGGCGGTGATTGCCGAACAGTTGGACCGCGCCGGCTGGGCGCTGGCCAACCTTCTGAACCAACTCTTATCCACCCGGAGCTGAACCCATGCGCCGTTGCTGCCTGCTGACCTCCATCCTGATCGCCTGCGCCGTCATCGCCGGCGCCCAACAAGTGCCCGCCTCCGCCCTCGACGGCCTCGCCTGGCGCTCCATCGGTCCGGCCACCACCGGCGGCCGCATCGCCGACCTCACCGGCATCACGGTGCCGGGAGAGCCGCAGGAGATGCTGGTGGGCACCGCCTCGGGCGGGGTGTTCAAGAGCGAAAATGCCGGAGTCTCGTGGACGCCCATCTTCGATCACTCGGGCGGCATGATGTCCATCGGCGCGGTGGCGATTGCGCCCTCGAACCCGTCCATTTTGTGGGTGGGGACGGGCGAGGCCGACAACCGCCAGAGCTCGTCGTGGGGCAACGGCATCTACAAGTCGCTCGACGGCGGTGCGAGCTGGCAGGCGATGGGACTGGCCGATACGCGCCACATCGCCAAGATCATCATTGATCCACGCAACCCGGAGATCGTCTATGTGGCGGCGTTGGGGCACCTGTGGGGATCGAATGCCGAACGCGGCGTGTTCAAAACCACCGACGGCGGCCGGAGCTGGAAGAAGGTGTTGTATGTGGACGACAACACCGGAGCCACCGACCTGGCGATGAGCGCCACCAACCCCAACCTGCTGCTGGCGGCCACCTACCAGCGCCAGCGCAAGGGCTGGGGCTTTAACGGCGGCGGGCCGGGCAGCGGCATCTGGCGTTCGAGCGACGCCGGAGAGCACTGGACGAAGCTGAGCAAGGGGCTGCCGGAGGGTGTGAAGGGGCGCATCGGGGTGGCGCTGTACCCCGGCGACGACCGCATCGCCTATGCCATCGTCGAAGCTGATCCCACCGGCGCGGGGCGGGGCGGGGCGGCGAAGAAACCCAAGGGGGGCATCTTCCGCAGCCTGAACCAGGGGGAGAGCTGGGAGCACATGTCGGGCCTGGACCCGCGACCCATGTACTACAGCCGCATCTATGTTGCCCCGCGCAACCCCGAGCAGGTGTACATCATGGGATCGGAGCGCGGCTTCTATATCTCCGACGACGGCGGGCGCAACTTCCGCGACGTGTTCAGCCGGGTGCATGGCGAAGACCATGCCATGTGGATTGATCCGCTCGATCCCAACCACCTGCTGATCGGCGGCGACGGCGGGGTGTCCATCTCTTATGACCGCGGGGTGAGCTGGCTGTTCCGCGACAACCTGCCCATCGGCCAGTTCTACAAGATCTCGGTGAACCAGGCGACGCCGTTCGTGGTGTGCGGCGGCCTGCAGGACAACGGCAACTGGTGCACACCCTCGGCCAGCAACCTCAGCTATGGCCTTTCCAACCGCGACGCCTTCAACGTGGGCGGCGGCGACGGCATGCACGCCGTTTTCGATGGCGACAACTACACCCTGCTGGTCAGCTCGCAAAACGGCAACACCGGCCGGGTGGACCTCCGCACCATGCAGCGGCAGAGCATCGGTCCGGCGCGGCCGCAGCCGGGCGCGGACGGCAAGACGACACCGTACCGGTTCAACTGGACGGCGCCGCTCCTGGTGTCGCCCGCCAACCCGAAGGTCATCTACACCGCCGCCAACCGGCTGTTCCGATCCGAGGACCAGGGACGGAGCTGGCGCGCCATCAGCCCCGACCTCACCGCCGCGGTGGATCGCGACAAGCTGACCATGATGGGCGGAATCATCCCCCCTGACGCCATGTCGCGCAACGACGGCCAGGACAACTTCAGCGCGCTGTCCGCGGTGGCGGAGTCGCCCACGGACAGCCGGCTGC
>JANWJU010000104.1 GCA_025451775.1 Terriglobales bacterium | reverse complement strand
GCGCGCTTCTCGAGCGGGCGCGTTTCTTCCAGCACGGCGACGGTGAAGGGCATGTCCTGTTGATTTTATACGAGTGACTCCGATTGCAACGCCTCAAGTGCGGTGCCGGAGGCTTCTTCGACCTGGCTGTGCAGGCTGTGGCCGTGGCTGTCCATGGTGACCACGGCGGGAAAATCCCGGACTTCGAGCTCCCACATCGCCTCCGGCGTGCCGAATTCGAGCAAATGCACGCCGCGTACGCGCGTGATGGCGCGCGCATAATATTGTGCCGCCCCGCCCACGGCGTTGAGGTAGACGGCGCCGCACTCGCCCAGGGCCTTGAGGGTGCGCTCCCCCATGCCGCCCTTGCCGATCACCACGCGGATGCCGAAACGGCGCAGAATGTCAGCCTGGTAGGGCTCTTCGCGGATGCTGGTCGTGGGGCCGGCGGCGCCGATGCTCCAGACGCCGTCTTTGTCCTGGCGTGCGACTGGGCCGCAGTGATACAGCACCGCACCGTGCAAGTCCAGCGGCGCGTCGTGGTGCATCAGGTGCGCATGCACGGCGTCCCGGCCGGTAACCATCACGCCCGAGATCAGCACCATGTCGCCCACCTTGAGCTGGCGCACGTCGGCTTCGCTGATGGGCGTGGTCAGCCGGATCCCGGCGGGGGCTTGGACTGCGGGAGCTGCGGGCGTCAGCTCCGGGTCCCCGTACAGCCAGCGCTGCACCGCGCCCGTGCGGGCATCGAGTATCAGGCCACGCCGTCGGTACGCCCAGCAGTCGTAGGCCACGGAAACGAAAAAGCTGGCGGGCAGCCGATTCAGCGCCGTGATCTTGCAGCCGATCAGCGACACGCCCCCGCCAAAACCCATGGTGCCGATGCCCAGCGTATTGGCTTTTTCGAGGATGTAATCCTCCAACTCGGCCAGCCGCGCATCGAGGTTGTGGTCGTCGAGCGGGCGCAGAAGCTGCTCCTTGGCGGCTTCGTAGCCGGAGACGCGGTCGCCGCCAATGGCCACGCCCAGCGCGCCCGGCGCGCACCCCTGCCCCTGCGCCTGCCAGACGGCATGCAGGATGCATTTGCGCACACCCTCGAGGTCGCGCCCGGCGCGCCCCAAGTGGTCCAGCGTGCAGGGCAGGGAATACTGGATGTTCTTGTTCTCGCAGCCGCCGCCCTTGAGCAGCAGCTTGATCTCGACCCCGGCCTCGTTCTCCCACTGCTCGAAGTGGATCACCGGCGTCCCCGGGCCGAGATTGTTGCCGCTATTTTTTCCGGTCAGCGAATCGACGCTGTTGGGCCGCAGTTTGCCGCGCCGCGTCGCCTCCTCCACCGCCGCCTCGATTGCGCGCCGCAGATGAATCTGGTTGAAGCCCACCGGCGTGTGCACGAAAAAGGTGGGCATGCCGGTGTCCTGGCACAGCGGCCCCTCGTCGCCAGCGGCCATTTGGATGTTGCTGTCGATGATGGCCAGCGCCTGCCCGGCTTGGCTGGCGGGCAGCTCCCGCCCGGTGGCGCGCTGCATCGCCAGGCGCACATCCGGCGGCAGGTCGGTGGCGGTGCGCGTGATCAGGGCAACCAAATTGTCGTGGAACGCTTCAGGCAGGCCGGAGTGGCTCACTCCCTGATTATACGAAAGCCCCGCCGGTTGCGGGCGTCCCTAATAGCTAATAGCTAACAGCTCATAGCTAATAGCTGTCCTCAGGCCGCACGGCGCCGTCGCGGAGCACGTTTGGCGGGCGCCTTCTTTTCCGGCGCCGCCCCCAGCTTCTCCAGGCTCTGCTTCAGGCTGGCCATCAGATCGGTCACCGGCGCCAGGCGGGGTGCGGCCGGACGCGCCGGCGCCGGACGGCCCTCCAGCGCTGCCGCCACCACCGCCTCCAGGTTCTTGCGGTAGTGGTCCTCGAACCGCGCGGCATCAAAAGGCCGCGCCAACCCCTCGATGAGCTGGCGCGCCATCTTCAACTCAGCCTCATGGGCCTCCTCGCCCCCTGCCGCCCCGAAGCCGTCCGCTACCCGGACCTCGTCCAGATAAAACAGCGTGTGCAGCAGCAGTCCTTCCCGCTGCTGGCCATTGGGCACCCCCGCCAGCCGTGACGGCCTCACCAAACTCAGGTACTCACGGTTGTGCATGCTCAACTGCGCCACGGCGATGTACTCCGACTCCCGCATGGCCCGCATCAGCACCGCATAGGCGCGCCGCCCCGCCGCTTCGGGCATCAGGTAGTACGACGCCTCAAACCAGACCGGATCGATTTCGTCGGCGCGGCAGAACTCCACGATTTCAAGTTGCCGCTCCGTCGCGGGCGCCGCCGCCTTGATCTGCTCTTCGGGGATGACCACGTACTCGCCCTTGGCAAACTCGTATCCACGCACGGTGTCGCTCCGCGGCACGACGGCGCCGTCCTGCGTACACACCATCTGCTGCTTGAGCCGGGCGTGATCGGTGGCGTGCAGCAGGTGGAAGCTGATGCGCTCTCCCCGCGCGCCAGAGTAGAGGCGCACCGGCATGGTCACCAGCCCGAATGTCAGATACCCGGACCAAACACCTGCCATGGCACCTTTGGATGCATCATATAGCTCAAATGAAAGCGGGCGCAGCACTCGCCGAATATCGGCGCAAGCGGCGGCCGGGAGAGACACCGGAACCACTCCGGCGCCACGCCGGCCTGGAACTGGTCCCTCCGCCTCGCCGCGCCGGCCATCGGTTCTGCATTCAGGAGCATCATGCCACTCGTCTGCATTATGATCTCCGGCTGGAGATGGATGGCGTGCTCCGCTCCTGGGCCGTGCCCAAGGGGCCCACGCTGGATCCCGAGGTGAGGCGTCTCGCCATGGCCACCGAGGACCACCCGCTCGAGTACCTGACCTTTGAGGGAGAGATCCCGGCCGGCAATTACGGCGCCGGCGAGGTGATCGTTTGGGATCTGGGCGATTACGAACCGGTGGGCGACGTGCCACCGGTGCAGCAGTGGGAGCGGGGACATCTCAAATTTATGCTGCACGGGAAAAAGCTCCGGGGCGAGTTCGCGCTGACCCGCATGGCCTCGCGCCGAGATGCCGAGGCCCGGCTCGTCGCGGAGGAGGATCCCCAAGAAAAGCAGGACGCCTGGCTGCTCATTAAGAAGCACGATGCGGCGCAGCGCTTTGGTGACAGCGCCGACCGGCATCCCGGCTCCGTTCTCAGCCGGCGGCCACGCCGGGCCGCCACCAGCCCCGGCCCGCGACTGGCCCAACCCGCAAAGCCGGCGCGCCAGCCCTCCCCCGCTCAGCGGCGTGCAATGCCGCGTCTGCAGCCCATGCTGGCCAGGTTGGGCAACCAGCCGTTTAGTGATCCGGCATGGCTGTTCGAGATCAAATGGGACGGCATCCGCGCCCTCGCCCACTGCCACCACCATCAAGTCACGCTCATCTCCCGCACCAGCCGCGACCTGAGCGCCCAATATCCGGAGCTGGCCCACTGGCCTGGAGTCGCCGATGCCGTGCTGGACGGCGAGATCGTGGCCCTCGACGCCGCCGGCGTATCCAGTTTCCACCGCTTGCAGCAGCGCATGAACCTCACCGGCGCCGGCGATATCGCCCGCGCCGCCACCGCCATTCCGGTGCAGTTCTACGCTTTCGACCTGCTCTGGCTCAAGGGCCGCGACCTCACCCGCCGGCCGCTGTGGGAGCGTAAACAGCGCCTTGCCGAACTGCCGTGGTCCCCGCCCTGGCGCTACTCCGATCACGTCGTTGGCGATGGTATCGGCTTCTTCGAGGTGGCGCGCGCGCGCGGGCTGGAGGGCATGGTCGCCAAACGCGCCGACTCCCCTTACGAGGCCGGCCGCTCCCGCGCTTGGATCAAGTTCAAGCTGGCACGCAGCCAGGAGGTGGTGGTGGTTGGCTACACCGACCCCCAAGGTTCGCGCACCGCTTTCGGCGCTCTGCTGGTCGCAAACTTTGATCCTGCCCAGGATGCCTTCCATTACGCCGGCCGCGTCGGCACCGGTTTCGATGCTGCCACCCGCCGCAATATCCTCGCCCGCCTGCAGCCCACCTCCCCGCCCACCGTGGCGGATGGCGGCGGCCGCGGCGTGCACTGGGTTAAGCCCGAGTTGGTGGCCGAGGTCAAGTTCGCTGAGTGGACGCCCGCCGGGCATCTGCGCGCACCTGTGTTCCTCGGCCTGCGCGCCGACAAGCTTCCTCGTGATTGCGTCCGAGAGGTGGCAGCTGCCTAAGGATGTCCAAATGGCGGCCCGCGGGCGAAGCCGCACTCCGCCCCGGCTGGTCTCCGGCTTGCCGCTGCCAGCCCACGCCGACCAGGCGCTGTTCGTCGTCGACGACACGCCCGTCAGCTTGACCCATCTTGAGAAAGTGATGTTCCCGAAAGATATCCGCAAGCGCGACCTGCTGGACTACAGCTTCGCCGTCGCCCCCGTTCTCCTTCCCTACCTCCGCGATCGCCCGTACACCATGAAGCGTTATCCGGACGGCATCGGCGGCGAGTGGTTCTTCCAAAAGGAGGCCCGCGGCCCCGAGTGGCTGCCCACCGTGGCCATGCCCAGCGATAACGAACGCGGTGTCATCCATTACGCGCTGTGCAACAACACCGCCGCCTTGCTCTATTTGGTCAATTCTGGCTGCATCGACCACAACGTCTGGATGTCGCGCGCCGCCACGCCGCTGCAGCCGGATATCGTGCTGCTCGACCTCGATCCTGGGCCCCAAGCGCCGTTTTCCATCGTGGCGCACGTGGCCCAGACGATTCACAAGCTGCTGGACGATTTTGAGATCGCCGGCTATCCCAAAACCTCCGGCGCCACCGGATTGCATATCTGGATCCCCATCGCTCCCGGCCACACCTTCGCCCAGACGCAGCAATTCGCCGCGTTGCTCATGCGCATGACCGCCGCCCGCCTGCCCGGGTTGGTGACCGAGGTGCTCGCCCTCGCCGACCGCCCCCGAGACAAGATTTACCTCGACTTCCGGCAAAACGCCCACGGCAAGACCATTCCGCCACCCTACTCGCCCCGTGCCGTGCCGGGCGCCCGCGTCTCCTGCCCGCTGCGTTGGAGTGAACTCACCAGCAGCCTCGATCCCGCCCGCTTCACGATCGCCACCATGCGCCGCCGTCTCGACCATTACGGCGACCTCTTCGCCCCCACCCTCCCCGGCGTTCCCCACGAAACCCTGCAAGTCATGCTCCGCCGCATCCAGCACAAACACGCGGCCTGATGGCGGTAGAATGGTAGAAAAATAAGGTAGAATAGAACCATGAGCATGAACATCAAGAGCGCCGAGACGCATCGGCTTGCCCAGGAACTCGCGCAGCGGACCGGGGAAAGCTTGACCCAGGCGGTGACAGTGGCGGTGCGCGAGCGCTTGGAGCGGGTGCGTGCTGGCCGAGCTGGCATGGCTGAGCGGTTGCTTGCCATTGGGCGCGACTTCACAGCCCACATGGATGAATCGTTCCGCGATGTGAATCACGGGGACCTGCTTTACGATGAGCGAGGTCTGCCCCGTTGATTGTCGCCACTTCGGCGGTCATCGCCATTCTGAGGACCGAACCCGAGGCCGCGGCCTTCGTTGAAGCCATTGAAGCGGCGGATGCGGTTCGGATCTCGACCGCGAGCTACGTGGAGATGGGCGCCGTGGTCGATAGCCTGCGGAATCCGTCGGCGAGCCGGCGCTTCGATGAGTTCTTGCGGGAAGCTGAAGTGCAATTGGAACCGGTTTCGTCTGAGCAGGCGTATTTGGCGCGGGCCGCATACCGCGACTTTGGCAAGGGCAGCGGCCATCCCGCGCGGCTCAACTATGGAGATTGCTTCGCCTATGCTCTCGCCAAGGCGCGGCGCGAGCCGTTGTTATATAAGGGCGGCGATTTTGCCCTGACCGACATCCGGTCCGCCTTATAGGGCCAGCCGGCGCAGCCGCAGCGCGTTGGCGATCACCGACACCGAACTCATGCTCATGGCGGCGGCGGCGATCATGGGGCTGAGCAGCCATCCCAGCCAGGGGTAGAGCACGCCGGCGGCGATGGGGATGCCGGCGGCGTTGTAGACAAAGGCGAAGAACAAGTTCTGCCGGATGTTGGCCATCGCCGCCTGACTCAGCTTGAAAGCGCGGAGCACGGCGTTGAGATCGCCCTTGACCAGCGTGACGCCCGCCGTCTGCATGGCGACGTCGGTGCCGGTGCCCATGGCGATGCCGACGGAGGCTTGCGCCAGCGCGGGCGCGTCGTTGATGCCGTCGCCGGCCATCGCCACCACGCAGCCTTCGCTCTGCAAACGCAGGACGGCGTCCCGCTTGCCCTCGGGCGATACCCCGGCAACGACGTCGGCAATGCCCAGCTTCCGCGCGACCGCCTCGGCGGTGGCGCGGCTGTCGCCGGTGAGCATGACGAGGCGCAGCCCGCGCCGTTGCAACTCAGCCACGACGGCGGCAGCGCCAGGCCGGAGCGGGTCGGCGATGCCGAGGGCGCCCGCCAACCGCCCGGCGATGGCGATATACACGATTGTCTGTCCCTCGCTCCGCTGCGGCGCCAGCCTCTCGTCCCAGCTGGCCACGTCCACGCCGCCGGCCGCCATCAGCGCGGCGTTGCCCACCGCGATCGGACGGCCGCCGACCTGGGCCAGGACGCCCTGGCCGGCAATCGCCTGGAAGCCGTCCACGGCGGGCAGGAGCTGCCCGCGCGCCGCGGTGACGATAGCCGTTCCCAGCGGGTGTTCGCTGCCGCGCTCGGCGGCAGCGGCGGCGGCGAGCAACTGTGCTTCGGTGACGCCCTCCACCGTGCGCACCTGCACCACCGCCGGTTGGCCTTGGGTCAGCGTCCCGGTTTTGTCGAGCAGCAACGTGTCCACCTGGCGCAGGCGCTCGAGGGCCTCCGCGTTACGGAACAGGACGCCCGCCGTCGCCGCCTTGCCGGTGGCGACCATCACCGCCATGGGTGTGGCCAAACCCAGCGCGCACGGGCAGGCGATGATCAGCACCGCGACCGCGTTGATCAAGGCATGGGCCAGCCGCGGCTGCGGCCCCACGCTGGCCCAGACCGCGAACGTCACGAGGGCCGCGGCCACCACCGCCGGCACGAAGTACCCTGCGACTTGATCCGCCAGCCGTTGGATGGGGGCGCGGCTGCGCTGCGCCTCGGCCACGCTGCGTACAATCTGCGCCAGCAGGGTGGCGCCGCCCACGCGGTCGGCGCGCATGATGAAGCTGCCGTTCTGGTTCACGGTGGCGCCCATAACCGTATCACCCGCCGTTTTGGCAGCTGGCATCGGTTCGCCGGTCAACATCGATTCGTCGACGTGGCTGGAGCCTTCAAGCACCACGCCATCGACCGGAATCTTATCTCCGGGCCGCACGCGCAGGCGCTGGCCCACCTGGACATCGTTGAGCGGAATCTCACCTTCCGAGCCGTCCTCGCGCACCAAGCGCGCCGTGGCTGGCGCCAGGCCCAACAGCGACCGCAGCGCCGCGCCCGTCTGGCCCCGGGCCCGCAACTCCAGCACTTGACCCAGCAGCACCAGCGCCACAATCACCGCCGCCGGCTCGAAGTACACGGCGACCGCCCCGCCAGAGCCGCGGAACTGGGCCGGGAACAGCCCCGGCGCCAACTTCGCCACCAGGCTGTAGCCGTAGGCCACGCCCACGCCCAGCCCGATCAGCGTGAACATGTTCAGGTGCCGGTGGCGCAGCGATAGCCATCCCCGCTCCAAGAGCGGCCAGCCGCTCCACAACACCACCGGGGTCGCCAGCGCCAACTGCCACCAGACGCCGATCTCGGCCATGCCCAAAACCACCACCGGGACCGTCAACCCCACCGCCGCCCAGAAGCGCCGGGTCATGTCCCGGAGTTCGGGGTCTTCAACGGCTGCGGACGTCAGCGGCTCGGCCGGCTCCAGCGCCATACCGCATATGGGGCAGCTCCCCGGCCCCATCTGCCGCACCTCGGGATGCATCGGGCAGGTGTAATCCGTGCCCGCAGGTGGAGGAGGCGGAGCCGGAGCTGGCGCCGGGTTGACGTACCGCTCCGGGTTCGCCTCGAACTTCTTCAGGCACCCGGCGCCGCAAAAGTAGTAGGTCGTGCCCTGATAAACCGAGGTCCCCGCCGCCCGCACCGGATCGACGCTCATGCCGCACACCGGGTCTTGAGCGGAGGTGTTGGTGGTCACCGGAGCTTTAGCGGAGGTGTTTATAGATGACATCGAGAATCTCCCCGTACATGCGCTCCGCCTCCGCGCCGCCGCGTGCGATGGCGCTGGCGGCGCAGTGCGTCAGGTGGTTGCGCATCAGCGTGCGCGAGACACCGCGCAGCGCCTCCTGCACCGAGGCCACCTGGGCGATGATGTCGGGGCAGTAGCGGTCCTCCTCGACCATCTTGTGCAAGCCGCGCACCTGGCCCTCGATGCGGCGCAGGCGCAGGAGATTGGCGGCCTTGAGGTCGGGAGAAACGGCGGCAGCGTGGCGCGGATGCGTCTCATTCCCCATACCTCTATACCCTATCAGAGAGGGGGCGGAGAGACAAGCCACGGCCACTTAGGCGGGTTGGGGGCGAAGGCGGGCGAAGACGGCAGCGCGAGAGTTGTAGAGGAAGGCGGCGGCGCGTCCGCGGGCGGTGCGGTTGAAGGCGCGCAGGTTGGCCAGAGTACGGGCGTAGGGCGTCCACTCGGCCTTGTGCGGATCGTCGCCGCCGGAGAAATCAAATTCGGCCGCGCCCTCCTGTTGCAGGCGCTGCAGAAGGCGGTAGGAGAGCACCGAGCCGGGAGAGTAGCGCCGCCAGCCATCGTCGTAGCCCTTTTTGACGCCGCCCAGAACGCGATGGTGCCGCAAGCAAAACGAAAACGCGATCAAGGCGTCATTGCTGTAGAGCAGAGCCAAATATAAGGCGCCCGTTGCGGCAGCGCGAAAAGCCAAGGTGCGATAAAAGCGGCGAGCGTCCGGTTGATAGGCGAGTGCGGTCCTCTGCTCGCCCTTCCAGCCGCTCGACTCCAGCGCCACACACTTCTCGAAGATGGACGCTAACCCATCGGGCTGGGTATGCACGCGTAGTTGCAGCGGGCCCAATGCTTCCAGCATCCGCTCTCGCCGGCGCACATTGCTGAGCAGACTCGGGCGCATCTCGGCCTTGATCTCCGGCCAGGTCCGGTTCAGGGGGAGATAACGTTGCTGGTGCGCGAGAGACACCGAGGCCGTGAGGCGAGCTGCACGCAAGCTATCGCACCAGCGGCGGGCCTGGTCCAGGGGCAACCCGGTGAAATGCAGCGTGTCCCAATCGCGCTGCGCGGCCAGTTGGGCGGCGAGTGCGGGAATGTTTTCGGGTTGGGGCAAGCTATGGCGGCAGTAGCTGTAGCCGAGCAGGCCCAGCGAGCGCAGGTGCCGATCATTCTCCTGGTACATCGGCCACTCCGCCGGCTCCGGGGCAGGCAGCGAGATCACGCGCGATCGGCGTTGGGCGCCGTACACCTCCCACCAGGTGTTGAGCCAGATGGCGCTCATCCACGGATTATCCGACGGGGGATTATCCAACGGGGGACTGCCGGAGGGGCTACCGGAATTGCCGCCGGAGACGGGGAGATCGCTGATGGGAGGGGGCGCGGGAATCGCCGGGGCAACCTGCTCCAGAGCCAGTTCCATGGCGCCTAGGACGCCGCTGCGGGCGGCATCGCTCACTCACGCGTCGCGAATGACGGTGGAGGAAAATCAATTTGGAACCGGCGCCAGCGGGTACAATCAGACGTTCAGATATGGAACTCCGTCTCTACAACACCTTGACCCGCTCGGTCGAGCCCTTCACCCCGCTCGAGCCCGGCCGTGTCCGGATGTACACCTGCGGTCTCACCGCCTACGATTACGGCCACATCGGCAATTTCCGCACCTTCGTCGGCGTCGACATCCTGCAGCGCTTCCTCGCCACCCAGGGCTATGACGTGGACTCGGTCATGAACATCACCGATGTCGACGATAAAATGATTGCCCGCTCCTCCGCCGCCGGCCGCAGCCTGCGCGAGTACGCCGACTTCTACGCCGCCGCCTTCACCGAGGATTGCCAGCGGCTGCGTATCCGCCCAGCGCGGCACATTGTCCGCGCCACCGATTTCATCCCCGACATGGTGGCTTGGATCGAGCGCCTGGTGGCTTCTGGGCACGCCTATGAGCGCGAGGGCTCGGTGTACTTCCGGCTGGCCAGTTTTCCCGCTTATGGCCGCCTCTCCGGCAAGGATCTCGATGGGCTGCAATCGGGCGCCCGCGTCGACGTCGACGATTATGCCAAGGAAGAAGCCCGGGATTTCGTGTTGTGGAAGGCCTGGAAAGAAGGCGAGCCCTTTTGGGAGAGTCCTTGGGGCAAGGGCCGTCCCGGGTGGCACATTGAGTGCTCGGTCATGGCCGAAAAACTGCTGGGCGCCGCCGCCCCTCAGGGCTCCCCTCAAGGCACCATCGATATCCACGCTGGCGGCACGGATCTGATCTTTCCCCACCACGAAAACGAGATCGCCCAGGTCGAGGCGCTGACGCAGGCGCCGTTTGCACGCTACTGGGTGCATATGGAGTTTCTGCTGGTCAACGGCGAGAAGATGTCCAAGCGGTTGGGCAACTTCTACACCGTGCGTGATTTGATGGAGAAGGGCTACCACCCGAGCGCCATCCGCTATTTGCTGGCTTCAGTGCCGTACCGCCGCCAGCTCAACTTCACCCTGGAGGGGTTGGATCAGGCCACTTCGGCGCTGGAGCGTTTGCGCGTGTTTCAAGACCGCATCCGGCGCACGCCCCTGCCCGACACCACCGATTCCGGCTTGAACCAGGCCGCCGCCGCCGCCAGCGACGCCATGGTGGCGGCGCTGGCGGAAAATCTGAACACCGCCGAGGCGCTGGCGGCCATCTTTGATCTGGTGCGCGCCGCCAACACCGCCCTCGACGCCGGCCATTTCGGCGCCGGCAACCGCGCTCCCGTCCAAGCGGTTCTGGACGCCTTTGATGAGATCTTTGCCGTGCTGGCCCACGATGCGCCGCCGGCGTCGGCGCTGAGCCCGGAAGCTGTCAATCAGCTCCTCGCCGAACGTGAGGCAGCGCGCCGTATGCGGGACTGGGCCCGCGCCGATGCCCTACGCCGGCAACTGGACGATGCTGGCGTCCTGGTGGAAGATATAAAAGGAGGGGGCGGGCGCTGGCGCTGGAAGTGAAAGGAATAAAATCCGTCCCCTCCTCGCCCCATGGCCTTGCCTTCGCCGCTATGGCCGGAGATTCACGCTGCTTTACCCGGTCCCCGCGCTGCGGCCATCATTGACGCCGACCGGTCGCTGATCTCCCCCTCCTACACCCGCAGCTACCCGTTCGTGGCCCGGCGCGGAGCCGGCATGTACGTGGACGATGTCGACGGCAATCGCTTCTTGGATTTCGCCGCCGGCATCGCCGTCTGCTCGACCGGACACTGCCATCCCCAGGTGGTGGAGGCGATCCAGCGCCAGGCGGCCGAGCTGATCCACATGTCGGGTACGGATTTTTACTACGAGCAGATGGTGCGCGTCGCCCAACTGCTGTCGGCTACCGCGCCCATGCCCGGCCCGCACCGCTTCTTTTTCGGCAACTCTGGCACCGAAGCCGTCGAAGCTGCGCTCAAGCTGGCCCGCTATCACACCCGCCGTCCTTACTTCATCGGCTTTTACAACAGCTTCCACGGCCGCACCCTGGGTGCGCTCTCGATCACCAGCAGCCAGCCCGCGCAGCGCGCCGGCTTTGGGCCGCTGCTGCCGGGATGTTTTCACATTGGCTACCCGAATCCGTTCCGCGCCCCCAGCCCCGAGGCGGCGTCGGCAGCGTCGCTGGACGAGTTGGAACGCCTGTTCCGCACCACCACCCCCGCACGTGACGTTGCCGCGATCATCGTGGAACCGGTGCAAGGCGAAGGCGGCTACGTGGTGCCGCCGCCCGGTTTTCTGCGGGAGATCCGCGCGGTCTGCGACCGCGAGGGCATGCTGCTGATCGCAGACGAGGTTCAATCCGGCGCGGGACGCACCGGAAAAATGTGGGCCATGGAGCACTTTGGCGTGGCCCCCGACATCGTCTGTTCCGCCAAGGGCATCGCCAGCGGTGTGCCCTTGGGGGTGATGTTCGCCCCCGCCTCCATCATGGATTGGCCCCGCGGCGCGCACGCCTCCACCTTTGGGGGGAACCCGCTGGCGTTAGCCGCGGCGGAGGCTACTCTGGGCTTGCTCACGCGCGGCCTGATTGGGAACGCGGCCGCGGTTGGTTCCTATCTGATGCAACGCCTCCAACCTTGGCCCGCGCGGCATCCCACCGTGGGCGAGGTCCGCGGTTTGGGGCTCATGATCGGCATCGAGATCGTCCATCCGCAGGATGGCCGTCCCGACGCGGCGGCGCGGGATGCGATGATTCAAGCCGCCTTTCAGCGTGGCTTGCTATTGCTGGGCTGTGGAGCCAGCTCGATTCGCCTGATGCCGCCGCTCATCTGTGAACGCGCGCACGCCGATATTGCTCTCGAGATTCTGGAGGCCGCGGTGGAGAGCGGTGAGGACGGGAAGTCCTGATGCCCATCTCGAGCCAAACGGCAGAGCTTCTCCCGCCCCCGCGCTCGCTCGCGGCGCACGCGTGGACGGCACTGAGCCGGCTCGCAGCCGTGGTGCCTACGTGGCGGCGCGGGCAGCCTCGTGCGGCCGCGCACGTGACCGGGGCGCGGGGCGAGCAGATCGCCTATTGGAGCTTGCGCCAGCATGGGTATATTATCGTTGCTCGGAACTTCCGCCTCCCGGGGCGGGAAGGCGAGTTGGACCTGATCGCTTTCGAGGGCAAGCCCCCGGCCTTGGTGTTTGTTGAGGTGAAAACGCGCACCCGGGCGGGACGATTCTCCGCTGAGGACGCCGTGGATGTGGACAAGCGCCGGCACCTGATCCGGCTGGCGCGAGCCTACCGCCGCCGCCGGGGCTACGACGGGGAGTACCGGTTCGATGTGGTGGCCATTTACGGCCCGGAAAAGAGTGTGCCGCGGATTGAGCTTTACCGAGATGCCTTCCGCGACTGAGGAACACTGATGCCAGAGCTACGGAAAGACCCAATCACCGGCCGGTGGGTCATCATCTCCAGTGACCGCGGCAAACGCCCTACCGATTATGGCCGGGCCCCAGTCACGGCCTCCGACAAGGGCTTTTGCCCCTTCTGCTACGGCAACGAGGGCAAGACCCCGCCCGAGATCCTGGCCTACCGCCCCGAGGGCGGACCCAACACGCCGGGTTGGACGGTGCGCGTCGTGCCCAACAAGTTTCCTGCCCTGGGCATCGAGGGCGAGCTGGCCCGCCAAGGCGAGGGAGTTTACGACCGCATGAACGGCATCGGCGCCCACGAGGTCATCATCGAGACCCCCGACCACCACCTGTCGCTGGCGGCGCTGCCCACCAAAAATATTGAGGACGTGCTGTGGGCCTTCCGCGACCGCATGTTGGATCTGAAAAAGGACCCGCGCTTCCGCTACATCCTGGTCTTCAAAAACCACGGCGAACAAGCCGGCGCCTCGCTCGAACACTCCCATTCCCAGCTCATCGCCCTCCCCATCGTGCCGCGCTCGATTCTGGAGCAGGCCAGCGGCGCCAAGCAGTACTTCGACTACAAGGAGCGGTGCATCTACTGCGACATCATCCACCAGGAGCTGGAGTCCAAAGTGCGCGTGGTGGCGGAGAACGAAGACTTCGTCACCCTGTCCCCTTATGCGCCCCGGTTTCCGTTTGAGACCTGGATCTATCCCAAGCGCCACGAGGCCTTTTTCGAGCACTCCTCACCCCGCAACTTCGAGAACCTGGCCAAGGCCATCAAGGCGCTGCTGACCCGTTCCGATCAGGTGCTGGATTGCCCCGCCTACAACCTGGTCATCCAAAGCGCGCCGCTGCGCGGCGCCCACGTCGAGAGCTTCCACTGGCACATCGAGTTCATGCCGCGCCTGACTCGCATCGCCGGCTTCGAGTGGGGCACCGGCTTCTACATCAACCCCACCCCGCCCGAGGAAGCCACCCGCTACCTGCGCGAAGTCCCCGTCGAAGACCCGGTGACGGCCTGAACCCGCCCCCAGCGCGCAGGGGTGGCAGCGGGAGCGAAAAGTGGCGAGCCACTTGATGCCACAGCGGTGGCGGGGATGAGGTAAGAAGGTACTTGACCCGATCAGATCTAAATGCCACGATCCAGCGTTTGCAGGAATTAACCATATGAGCCGACTGACAATTGCCACCGGAATCGCAGCGT
>JANWJU010000103.1 GCA_025451775.1 Terriglobales bacterium | reverse complement strand
GCGCGCGGCGGAGCCGGCAGGAGGGGCGATGGGGCCCCGCCTGACGGCGAGCAAAAGCGGGCGGCGAAGCCGGGAGCCCGCTCCAAGTAATGAATCATATTCTGATCAATACGATTGCGGTCGCGGTGGTGCTGGGCGTCATCGTGTTTGTACACGAGCTTGGGCACTTCGTCGCCGCCAAGGTGTTTGGGGTACGAGTGGAGACGTTTTCGCTCGGCTTTGGCAAGCGCCTGCTGGGCATCCGCTACGGCGATACCGATTACCGCCTCAGCCTGCTGCCGCTGGGCGGCTACGTCAAGATGGCGGGAGAAAACCCGCTGGAAGAGAAAGCCGAGCCGGCCTTGCCCGACGAGCTGCTCTCGAAACCGCGGTGGCAACGCTTGATCATTGCCATTGCCGGTCCCGCCATGAATGTCGTTCTGGCGATTGGGCTGCTCATTCCGATATACATGAAGGAGTTCCCGCGCAATTCGGTGCTTGATCAGCCCGCCGTGGTCGCCGAAGTGCAACCGGACTCGCCCGCCGCCGCCGCTGGCCTCCAACCCGAGGACCGGATTGCCGTGATCGATGGCGCCGCCCATCCCACCTGGGAGACGGTGTTTCTGAAAGCAGCGGTCTCGGTGGGGCATCCTGTTCCGCTCACGATCGACCGCGGCGGTACGGTGATCCATACCGCCATTGTGCCAAAATCCGATGATCCATCCGAGCCGCCCGAACTGGGCATGGCGCCCAAGCAGGCGACGCGTTTCGGCAGCATCAACCCCAACTCCCCCGCCCAGCGTGCCGGCCTGCGCAGCGGCGACCTGGCGCTCAGTCTGAACGGCAAAACCGTGCTCGATCCCGGTGGTTTGGTGCAGCAGATCCAAGACGCCGAACCCGCCGCCGCCAGCGCCGTGCTGAACGCCGCCGGTAAGCCGCTCACGCTCGAAGTCCGCCGCAACGGCGCCCCGCTGGCGCTGACCCTGGTGCCGGCGCTGACCGACTATCAAGGTACCCGGCGCTGGATGATCGGCGCCGCCTTTGTCAACGACACCACCTACGTGCGCCTGCCGTTTGGCCAGGCGGTCCGTCAGTCGCTCGCCGACAATAAGCAGTACAGCATGGTGATTCTCGATCTGGTGGGCAAGCTGGTCTCCCGCCAGGCCTCGATCAAAACGCTGCAGTCGCCCGTCGGTATCGCTTCCGCCACCGGCGAGGCGGCGCGCGCGCCCACGCTGTTGCCGCTGTTTTCCATCACCTCGCTCATCAGCCTGAACCTCGGTATTCTTAACCTGCTGCCCATTCCGGTCCTGGACGGCGGCATGATCCTTTTCCTGTTCATCGAATCGATCATGCGCCACGAGATCAGCCCCCGGATCAAAGAGCGGGTGTACCAAGGCGGCTTTGCCTTCCTGCTGATCTTGATGACGGTCGTGGTCTACAACGACATCGTGCGCGCCGTGGTATCAAAACCATGACGCCTCATAACCATGAGCCTCGAAACGCTAACGTGCTGACGCGGCGCCTCTCCGTTCCGGTCGAGGTGGGCGGCGGCGCCCGCGGCCCCGGCGTGGTCGTGGGTGGCGCCCACCCCATCGTCATCCAGTCGATGACCAACACCGACACCGCCGACGTGGCCTCCACGGTGGCGCAGGCGGAGGCGCTGGCCCGCGCCGGTTCGGAGCTGGTGCGCGTCACCGTCAACACTGAAGCCGCGGCCCGCGCCGTGCCCCATATCCAAGAGGGCTTAGAGCGGCGCGGCTGTCTGGTGCCCCTCATCGGCGACTTTCATTACAACGGGCACCTGCTGCTGAAAAAGTATCCCGCCTGCGCCCGCGCTTTGGCCAAGTACCGCATCAACCCCGGCAACGCCGACATCGGACGCAAGGATTACGGCAACTTCCAGACCATGATCGAGTGCGCCCTCGAGCACGACCGCCCGGTGCGGATCGGCGTCAACTGGGGTTCACTGGATCAGCAACTGCTGACCCGCATGATGGACGAGAACTCGCGCCAGCCGCAGCCGCTGGAGGCGAAAGAAGTGATGATCGAGGCCATCATCGCCTCGGCGCTGAACTCCGCCACGGCTGCCTAACGGTTGGGCCTGCCCCGCAATCGCATCATCTTGAGCGCCAAGCTCAGCGGCGTGCAGGACCTGATCGCGACCTACCGCAAGCTGGCGGCCGCGTGCGACTATGCGCTGCACCTGGGACTGACCGAGGCGGGCCTCGGCGCCAAGGGCATCATCGCCTCCGCCACCGCCATGGCGGTGCTGCTGCAGGAGGGTATCGGCGATACCATCCGCGTCTCGCTCACCCCCGCGCCCGGCGGCGATCGTAGCGAAGAGGTGCGGGTGGCGCAACAGATCCTGCAATCGCTGGAGCTGCGCCAGTTCACGCCCCAAGTCACCGCCTGCCCCGGCTGCGGCCGCACGACGAGTACCTTTTTTCAGGCCATGGCCGAGCAGATCCAAGGCCACATTCGCGAGCGCATGCCGGCGTGGCGCGCGCAGCACCCCGGCGTCGAGGCCATGACGGTCGCCGTCATGGGTTGCGTGGTCAACGGTCCCGGCGAAAGCCGCCAAGCCAACCTCGGTATCTCGCTGCCGGGCACGTTCGAGGCCCCCAAGGCCCCCGTCTACGTCGATGGCCGCCTGTTCACCACGCTGCACGGCGAGGGCCTGGCGCAGGAGTTCATTGGAATCCTGGAGGAGTATGTGACGTCCCATTACGCCGCCGGGAGTGACTCACCTGTGACTTGACACCCGGGGGGCAGCGCCTTCGGCGCGGAGCTGAAGCACCAATAGTTGGCGAGCGTATCGACGGCGATCAGCCCTATCGCCCGCCCAAGACATTCGCCATCGAGTTACGGTCGCAGACATCCAATTCCGGGTTCATTTCTGAATCCGTGGTACCGAGGTTCAGGGTGTAGGGCTGAGGCGCGGGTGCCTGCAAGGCTTGGCGCAGTAGGTCGTTGACTGCGGTCTGCATGGTGATACCGCGACTGGCCGCCCGGAGTTTGATTGTGCGCAGCAGGCTAGGTTCTAGCGGGATAGTGGTCCGTGCCCTACATCAAACTATAGCGTGGCGCGCATCAAGATGCGTGCCGGGCGCAGGGGCAGATCCCTATGCGGCGGCGAATAGCTCGTCCAGCGGCAGGCTCCAGCCCGGCAACAGCTCAGGCGCGTCCAGTACCTGGCGCGCGGCCCGCACCTCGACGCGCTCGCCCGGAGTGTAGATGTGAACCCGTTGCAACTCCGGATATACGACCCACACGATCTGGGAGCCGGCACGGAGATATTGCTGAATTTTGAGGGCCAGATCGGAGGCGGTGTTGCTGGGCGAGACCACCTCGATCGCCAGGTCGGGGACCACCTCAGCGAGGCGTTTTTTATCGGCTTGGGCCCAGCGCTCCCGGGCAACGAAAGCGAGATCGGGTATGCGGACAGTCGCAGCGTCCAGCTTGAATTCCAACTCCCAAATGACGGTGCCGATCCGGTTCGCCTTGGCGTAGTTTCCGAGGCTCATGCCTAAATTGTCGCGGATCGTATTGTGAAACGCGCGCGGCGATGCGGTCATGACCAGCTCCCCTGCGCTGAGCTCGACCTTCCACCCTTCCCGCTCGGGCAGGGCGTCGAACTCAGCCACCGACATCAGGGTTCTGCTGCCCACGGCTACACCCCCACGGCTTCTCCCACCGGCGTTAGCCAGCCGTAGACGTCGGGCGCGGTGCCCAGGGCCAGCTCGAAGAACCGCTTCTGGATCTTGGCCGTCAGCGGACCCCGGGCGCCGTTGCCAACCGGAATGCGATCCACCGAGCGGATGGGCGTGACCTCGGCGGCGGTGCCGCAGAAAAAGACCTCGTCAGCGATGTAGAGCGCCTCGCGGGGGATGGTCTGCTCGGCCACGGGGATGCCCAACTCTGTGGCGATGCGCTGCACGCAATCGCGGGTAATGCCGGGCAGCACCGAGGAGCTCAACGGCGGCGTGGTCAGGCGGCCCTGGTTCACCACGAAGATGTTCTCGCCGCTGCCCTCGCTGACCAGCCCATCGGTATCGAGCGCGATGCCCTCGCTGTAGCCGTTGGCGTGGGCTTCCATCTTGATCAGTTGGGAGTTCATGTAGTTGCTGGCGGCCTTGGCCATGGCCGGCATGGTGTCGGGCGCGGCGCGGCGCCAGGAGGACACGCACACATCCACGCCCTCGGTGAGCGCGTCCGCCCCCAGGTATTTGCCCCAGTCCCAGGCGGCGATGAAGACCTCGATGGGGTTATCGGGCAGGACGCCCATGGAACCGTAGCCGCGCAACACGATGGGGCGCAGATAGGCGCTGGGCAGCTTGTTGACGCGGATGACGTCGCGGCAGGCCGTCTCCAGTTGCTGGCGGCTGTAGCCGGCATCGATGCGGTAGATCTTGCAGGAGTTGAGCAGCCGCTGCATGTGGTCGCCCAGCCGGAAGATGGCCGGACCCTGCGGGGTCGAGTAGCAGCGCACGCCCTCAAACAGTGCTGACCCGTAGCTGACCACGTGGGAGAGGACGTGGATGGTCGCCGCATCCCAGTCCAGCATTTTTCCGTTGCGCCAGATCTTCTCGCTCTTGGGCAGGCTCATGGGACATTATACTATTCCCAATCGTGACCTCGAATCCGCCTGGCCAGCCCACCAACACCTCGCCCGCCCCCACCTCGATGGACACTCCGATCCGCTTCTCCATGGCCGAGGATGAACCCACCGCCGCCCGCATCAAGGTGATTGGGGTCGGCGGCGGCGGCGGCAACGCCGTCAACCGCATGATCGACGCCCACCTGGACGGGGTCGATTTCATCGTCGCCAACACCGACATCCAGGCACTGCGGCTCTCGCAGGCACCGGTGAAAATTCAACTGGGCGCCAAGCTGACCGGAGGCCGGGGCGCGGGCTCCGATCCCGAGATTGGCCGCCGCGCGGCGCTCGAGGATACCGACAAAATCCTCGAGGTGCTGGACGGTGCCGATATGGTGTTCGTGACCTCGGGTCTGGGCGGCGGCACCGGCACCGGCGCCGCGCCGGTCATCGCCTCGCTGGCCAACGAACTGGGCGCGCTGACGGTGGCGGTGGTGACCAAGCCCTTCTTATTCGAGGGCAAGCGCCGCATGGGCCAGGCTGAACAGGGCTTGCGGGATCTGGCCGAGGCGGTCGATACCGTCATCACCATCCCCAACGACCGCCTGCTGTTGGTGGCGCAGAGCGCACCCTTCATGGAGTCGTTCCGCATCGCCGACGACATCCTGCGGCAAGCGGTGCAGGGCATCAGCGACATCATCACCATCCCCGGCATCATCAATCGCGACTTTGCCGACATCCGCACCATCATGGCGGGCATGGGTTACGCCATCATGGGCACGGCCACCGGCACCGGTCCCAACCGCGCCGTCGAGGCCGCCCGCGCGGCCATCTCCAGCCCCTTACTCGAGAACACCTCGATTGACGGAGCGCGCGGCATCCTCATCAACATCAGCGGCTCCAGCAACCTGCTGCTGTCGGAGGTGAACGAGGCCAGCAGCGTGATCCAGGCCGCCGCCCACGAGGACGCCAACATCATTTTTGGCGCGGTGCTTAACGAAGACATGGGCGACCAGGTGAAAATCACGGTCATCGCGACCGGCTTCCGCGCCGAGTATATCCAGCAGCGCGGCGCCACGGCGGCAGCAGCGACGGCGCCGGCAGCCATCACCGCCTCCCTCGCCACCCCCGCGCCGCCGTTATCACCGGTGCCGATGGCGGACATGCCCTCCACGCCGGGGCACCCCGCCGGCACCGGCGAGGCCGACGACGAGTTCGACGTTCCCGCATTCATGCGCCTTAACTCCGTCCGCTCCAGCGGAGGCTAGCCTGATGCGTGGCGCCAACGCCGCCGTGCTGTTCGGCATCGCGATTTTGACGGCGGCCGCCAGGGCGGCCGCGGCGCCGCTGCCGCTTTTGCCGTACCCGCGCCAGGTCACCGCCCAGGCGGCATCGCTGCGGCTGTCGGGTGGAGTCACCATCGCCGTGGCCAGCGGCACCGCCGCCGACCGCTTCGCCGCCCGCCTGCTCGCCGGCGAGCTGAAGAGCATCGACCACCTCCGCGCCAGGATTAGCGGCGGCGGCGCGGGCACGGTGGTGTTGGCACGCGCGGATTCGGTCACCGGCCGCAGGCTGCTGCACGCCTCCGGCGCAACCTTCCCGGCGGCCGCCAGTGCCGAGGGGTATCTGCTCTGGGTGACGCCGCGGCGGGCCGTGGTCGTGGCCGAGTCCAGCGCCGGGCTCTTCTATGGCGTCGAGACGCTGCGGCAGCTGTTGCATCCCGCTGGCGCCGCCGGCGCGACGGCGCCGGCGGTGCGCATTGTCGACTGGCCGGCGCTGCGCTGGCGCGGCGTCAGCGTCGACCTCAGCCGCGGCGCCATCCCCACGCTCGCCGCCTTCAAGCGCGACCTGGACATGCTCGCCGAGCTCAAGATCAACGCCTACATGCTCTACTTCGAGAACACCTTCCGTTATCAGGCGTATCCGGTGTTCAGCGCCCCCGGCGGAGCGATTGACGGCGCCGGCGCAGCCGCCGGCGCCATCGACGCTGCCGAAGCCCAACAGATCGTCACCTATGCCGCGGCGCGCCACATCACCGTCATCCCCGAACAGGAATCGTTCGGGCACCTGCACCTGGGTTTGCAGGCCGAGCGCTTTCAGAATTTGTTGGAACTACCCTACGGCAGCGTGCTGGCGCCCGGGGCGCCGGGAGCGTTGGACA
Source organism: Terriglobales bacterium (assembly GCA_025451775.1). Taxonomy (GTDB): domain Bacteria; phylum Acidobacteriota; class Terriglobia; order Terriglobales; family SCQP01; genus SCQP01. The sequence continues at coordinate 5,565 of JANWJU010000103.1, read as the reverse complement.
TGATTGGGACCATGTTCGGCGAGCTGGCGCAAGCCTTCCCGGGGCCGTTCTTTCACATCGGCGCCGATGAAACCGCCGAGCTGGGCGAGGGCCGCTCCCAGGCGGAACTCAAAAGCGAAGGCTACGGCCCGCTGTATCTCAACTACGTCAAGGCGATTGACCAGCGCCTCCAACCCTATCACCGCAAGATCATCTTCTGGGGTGATATGGCGCAGCAGCACCCCGAGCTCTTGCACGAGCTGCCCACGGACATGATCGCCATGCCCTGGGTCTACAGCCCGCGCCCGAGCTACGTGGGCGCCATCAAGCCGTTTACCGATGCCCGCATGACCACCTGGGTGGCGCCGGGCGTCAGCAACTGGAGCCGCATCTTCCCTGATTACGCCGAAGCCATCCCCAACATTCAGGGCTTCGTGCGCGACGGCCGCAGCTTGGGCGCGGTGGGGATGATGAACACCGTCTGGGACGACGATGGTGAGAGCATGTTCGATTACACCTGGTACGGCGTCGCCTACGGCGCCGCCGCCGGCTGGGAGGACGCAGTCGACCTGTCGCGCTTCCAGAACGCCTACGATTGGGCCATCTTCCGCGCCGACGGCCACGCCTTCAGCCAGGAGATCCAGGACCTGACCACCATCCACACCGATCTGGAGAAGTCCATCCACGCCGACGGCGCCGACCGGTTGATGTGGCACCAGGCGTTCAGCCCCACCGGACAAAAGCTCTACGGCACCATGGCGCCCACCGCGCACACGACGCGCTTGCTCGCCGAGAATGTCATCGCTTCGGTTGAGCAGCACCGCGCTGGCGCGCGCCGCAACGCGCTCTGGCTCGACCCGGTCGAGTTCGCGGCGCGGCGGTTCGATTTCGTCGGCGAGAAGGCCATCTACGCCGGTCTCATCGCTTCGCTCTACGCCGACGCCGAGGCGAACCGCACCCGCCCCGGCGTGGTGACGCGCGACCTGGGCCGCATCAACTCCATCAACGGCCTCCTCGAGGACATGCGCGATCATGTCACCAACCTCGAGCAGCAATACCGGACGCTCTGGCTGGAGAGCAACACGCCCTATTTTCTCGACAACATCCTGCTGCGCTACCAGGACGAGGCCATGTACTGGCAGCATCAAGCCCGCCGCTTCACCCGCATCAGCACCGCCTACGCCCAAGATCACAAACTACCGCTGCTGTTCGATTCGTCCGCAACAGACACGCCATAAACCTGGACGGGGCTCGGCAGGCTGGACTGGCGCGAGTGAAGTTGGCCTGGGGCAATCGCTCGTTAAGCGTGTTCGTCCAGCACCGGTGGCCACGGCCACGCCGTTACTCCAGCGGCCAAGCGCAACTTGCGATCAAAGGTCGCGATCGGGGTGGCGGTTGCGGCGGCAGTGATGGCAAGGAAGCGAGCAACTTCTGAGCGACCTCCACAGCCGCGCCTTAGACTTGGTCCTCCAGGATCGAGGCGGTCAATTCACTGACGCGCTGCCAGGCGCCGCGGTGGCGCCACTGCTTCCACGTAATACGGCGGCAAGCAGCCAAATCGTCGCGAAAGATCTGTTCCAACTCCGCCACCAGTTCCGGATGGTGAAAGCAGACGTTGGCTTCCTCGTTTAAGGAAAACGAGCGGTTGTCGAGATTGGTGGTGCCCACCGTGGCCCAGGCGCCGTCCACCACCATGGTTTTTTGGTGCAGAAAGGCGGTTTGGTACTCGTAGAGCTCGACTCCGGCCTGGAGCAGCGGGCCATAGAGGCGCACGCTATTCTGCCGCGCCCACCAGCTATCGCAACGCTCCCCTGAGAGCATGATCCGGACATGGACGCCCCGGGCACAGGCCTCCGCCAGCATGGCGATCACGCGCGGATCGGGAATGAAGTAGGGGTTGGCGATGGACAGGCTATGGCGCGCGCTTTGCATGGCGATCAACACCATGATGCCGGCGGCGCTGGCGCCGCTGCCGGGTGAGCTGAGGATGGTCTGGACATCGATGTCGCAGGCGGGGGCGGCCCCGGCGGCAACGGGCGGCGGGAAGTATGTCTCGCCGCTAATCAATTCGCCGGTGGTCAGCAGCCAGTTGAGCGCAAAACCCGATTGCAGCACCAAGGCCGCCGGGCCCTCCACCCCGATTTGAACGTCCCGCCACCCGCGCCCGCTCGCCGGCGCCACCAGCCAGACGTCGGCGATGCCGGCGCCGCCGGTAAAGGCGGTGCGCCCGTCGATGATCAACGATTTGCGGTGGGTGCGGCGGTTGGCGCGGTCCAGGGTGTACCAGTGGATGGGCCGGAACCAAGCCAACTGGCACCCCGCCTGTTCCAGTGTGCGCAGGATGGACTCACCAATGGTGGATGAGCCGATGGCGTCCACCAGGATCTTGACCGCGACCCCGGCCTGGGAGCGCTCGGCCATGGCGTCGGCGAAACGGCGGCCGACGCGCCCATCCCAGAAGATGTACTGTTCCATGGTGATCGAGCTTTGGGCCTGCTCGATGGCCTCCAGCATGGCGGGGTAAAAGCTATCGCCGTCGTTATAAATGCGCACGGCGTTGCCGGCGAGCAGGGGCATGCCGGTGGCGCCTTCCATGGAGATGCGGAACTCGCTTGACTGCGGATCGAGGTGGGTGTCGAGGGCGTAGATGACGCGGTGGAATTCGGGAACGGCGTGGTAGAGCGCCACCGCGATCGCCGTCAATACCGCCGCCCAAATCGGCTGGTCCCTGTACAGAAGCCCGGCGGCCGCCAGCAGCCAGAGCCACCAGGACCAGAGCAGGGTACGGGCCCGGCGCCAGGCTCCCGTGGCCTTGCCCAAACGGCGCGGCTTCGGGCGCGGCGGCGCCAGACGGCCCAACTGGTCCGCCGGGACGCGGGGCTTGAGCCAGCGCCGCGACTCCTTGTCCTGTGGTGGGGCGGTCGCTTCCCCAGTGCGCTGGGCCACGCTCGGCATACCAATAGGATGCGCGATCTCCCCGCCTCCGCGCATAAGGGGCGCGCAAGAGCGGGTGGCGAATGCAGGTGCCCGCGCCCCTAGTTAGAACGGGCGCCCAGCGCAGGAGCGGGGCGAATGGGGCCCCGCGAGGCGCTGGACGCAAGAGCGGGCGGCGGACACGGCCTGCGCTCAGCAGGCCGAGGAAGCCGGGTGCCCGCGCCCCTGGTTAGAACGGGCGCCCAGCGCAGGAGCGGGGCGAATGGGCCCCCGCGAGGCGCTGGGCGCAAGAGCGGGCGGCGGACACGGCCTGCGCTCAGCAGGCCGAGGAAGCCGGGTGCCCGCGCCCCTAGTTAGAACGGGCGCCCAGCGCAGGAGCGGGGCGAATGGGGCCCCGCGAGGCGCTGGGCGCAAGAGCGGGCGGCGGACACGGCCTGCGCTCAGCAGGCCGAGGAAGCCGGGTGCCCGCGATATTCTAATTAGATGGAGTTTCAGCTCGAAAGCGGGTATACGCCACAGGGGGACCAGCCGCAGGCGATTGAGCGGCTGGTTGAGGGGGTGCGCGCCGGCGAAGCCGCCCAAGTTCTACTGGGCGTGACCGGTTCCGGCAAGACCTACACCATGGCTAAGACCATCGCCGCCTTGCAACGGCCGGCGCTGGTCATGGCCCATAACAAGACCCTCGCCGCCCAGCTCTACCACGAGTTCCGCAACTTTTTCCCCCACAACGCGGTCGAGTACTTCGTCTCCTACTACGACTACTACCAGCCCGAGGCTTATGTCCCCGCCGCCGATCTTTACATCGAGAAGGAAGCCACCGTCAACGACGAGTTGGACAAGCTCCGCCTTTCGGCCACGCGCTCGTTATTCGAACGCCGCGACTGCATCATCGTGGCTTCGGTGTCCTGCATCTACGGCTTGGGTTCGCCGGAAGCCTACTACGGCATGCTGCTGTTGCTGGAGGTGGGCCAGACCATCCGCCGCGAGCAGATCTTGCGCAAATTGGTCGATATCCTCTACCTGCGCAACGATCTCGACTTCCAGCGCGGGACGTTTCGCGTCCGCGGGGACGTAATCGAGGTCTTTCCCACCTACGACGACTATGCCTTCCGCATCGAGTTGTTCGGCAACCAGATCGAGCGCCTCTCCCAGATCGATCCGCTCCTGGGGCAGGTCCGGCAGACCTATCAGCGCTTGCCCATCTACCCCAAATCCCATTACGTGATGAAGCCGGAGACGCGTGAGGATGCGATTCGCTCCATCATCACCGAACTCGGCGAGTGGGAACCGCACCTGCGCCAGGAGGGCAAGCTCGTCGAGGCGCAACGGCTGGATCAACGTACACGGTTTGACATCGAAATGATGCGCGAGATCGGCTACTGCCACGGCATCGAGAACTACTCCCGCCACTTCACCGGCCGCGCCCCCGGCCAGCCGCCGCCCACGCTGCTCGACTACCTCCCCAGCGACGCTCTCGTCCTGATGGATGAGAGCCACCAGACCGTGCCGCAGTTGCGCGGCATGTACAACGGCGATCAGGCGCGCAAACACACGCTGGTGAACTTTGGCTTCCGCATGCCGTCGGCGCTCGACAACCGCCCGCTGCGGTTCGAGGAGTTCTACGACCGCGTGGGCCAGGTGATTTACGTGTCGGCCACGCCCGGCCCGTATGAGCTGGGGCAGACCGGGGGCGCCGTCATCGAGCAGGTGATCCGGCCCACGGGCCTGCTGGATCCGGAGGTCGAAATCCGTCCCAGCAAGGGCCAGGTGGAGGACCTGCTGGCCGAGATCCGCGCCCGCGCCGCCCGCCAGGAGCGGGTGCTGGTCACCACCCTGACCAAGCGCATGGCCGAGGACCTGGCCGAGTACTACGGCGAGGCGGGGGTGAAGTGCCGCTATCTGCACAGCGAGATCGAAACCCTGGAGCGAATCAAAATCCTCCGCGACCTGCGCCGTGGCATCTTCGACGTGCTCATCGGGATCAACCTCTTGCGCGAGGGGCTGGACCTGCCCGAGGTTTCGCTGGTGGCGATCCTGGACGCCGACAAGGAAGGCTTTCTGCGCTCCGCCGGCTCGCTCATCCAGACCATGGGCCGCGCCGCCCGCCACCTCCATGGCCGCGCCCTGCTCTACGCCGACACTATGACCGGTTCGATGCAGCAGGCAATCGGTGAAACCCAGCGCCGCCGCGCTCTGCAGGCCCGCTTTAATGAGGAGCACGGCATCACGCCGCAGAGCATTTTGCGCCCGCTCGACATGACGCTGGTGGGCGTGGCCGAAGCCGACTACACTCCCGTCCCGCTGGATACGGATCTGGACGAGTTTCCCAGCGAGGAGGCGCTGTCGCAGCACCTCAAACACCTGGAGGCCGAGATGCGGGAGGCCGCCAAGCAGTTCGAGTTCGAACGGGCGGCGCGGTTGCGGGACCGGCTGCGGGAGTTGCGCGCGCGCCAGATCGCCGTCTAGGCATATAATCTGCCCGAGGTATGCGGGAACCCACCTTCACGGAATAGACGATGGCGCACTCTGGCACTGCCTTGGCTCCGGCCCGCTATAACCAAATCCTGCTGCTGGTGGCGGGGCTCGGCGGTCTGCTTTACGGTATCGATGTCGGCATCATCGCCAGCGCCCTGCCGTACCTGGAAGCCACCT
>JANWJU010000102.1 GCA_025451775.1 Terriglobales bacterium | reverse complement strand
TGGACGACGGTGCCGGCTTCATGCCCACCGCCACTCCCGCCGCCGCCTGCGTCGTCGCCGCCGCCGCCGGCTATCCCGGCACGCCTACCCGCGGCGACCTCATCACCGGCCTCGATCCAAATATCAAATCCTCGACCGGCGCCGACGCCATGATCTTTCACGCCGGCACCCGCCGCCGCGACGGCGGCTGGGAGACGAACGGAGGGCGCGTACTCGGCGTCACCGCCCGCGCGGCCTCGCTCGATGCCGCACTGCGCCGCTCCTACCAGCTCCTCGCCGGCATTCAATTCCGCGGCATGCAGTTCCGCCGCGATATCGGCAGCACCTTTGGAGAACCCACGCTATGAATCCTTCTTCCTCTGCATCGGCCACGCCTCGCGTTGGCATTCTGATGGGCAGCGATACCGACCTCAAGGTGATGGAGCGGACCGCCGCCCAGCTCAGCCAATTCGGCATCCCCTACGAGATCGACATCATCTCCGCCCACCGCTCGCCGCAGCGCACCGCCGAGTACGCCCGCAACGCCCGCGGTCGCGGCTTGCGCGTGCTCATCGCTGGCGCCGGCGCCTCCGCCGCCCTCGCCGGCGCGCTCGCCGCTGAAACCACGTTGCCCGTCATCGGCGTGCCGCTGGCCACCTCGCCGCTGTCGGGCTTCGATGCGCTGTTGTCCACCGCCATGCTGCCGGCGGGCGTGCCCGTGGCCACCGTGGCCGTGGGCGAAGCCGGCGCCACCAACGCCGCCGTGCTCGCGGCGCAAATTCTGGCGCTCAGCGACGAGACGTTGGCGGCGCGTCTGCTGGAGTACAAGCTCGAGTTGGAACGCAAGGTGACGGAGAAGTCGGCGCGCCTGGCGGCCAGCCGTTAGTCGCGAACGGCTTCGCCGAGTCACTCCCCCCAGCACCAGGCCGCACCCGCTGTCAATATATTTTTATTTTTTTGACGATTTTTCTTGACGCCAGGGTGAGCATACGTCTATATCTTGGGTGGTGTTTTCAACAGCCCTACATCAAGGGGCTGTTGATGGGAAGCTCAAAGGAGGAAACATGCCTGTAAAGAAGCCTGCGGCGAAGAAGAAGGCCGCTGCGAAAAAGCCCGCCAAGAAAAAGAAGTAACTCTCCGCTCGAACCAAAAAAAATAGGGTGCGCTACGGCGCATCCTATTTTTTTGGCCCGCCCCCACCCCCTGAGGGGGAGGAAAAGATGCAACGTCCACCCGGCTCACGTCATCATAAATAGCAGCAACTCTGGTTGCGCGGAGGTGGTGGGATGGCGTTACTGGCATCCTTGGTGGGCGAGTGGCAGCGCTGGACGTGCAGTCATCAGTGGGTGCGGGCGCGCTGGGACGACGGCAGCTATGGCCTGCGCTGCGCCCTGTGCATGAGGCCCTACGCGCGCACTTGGAACGAGATTATCTCCCAGCCGCCGCTGGCGTCATTAGGAGCGCCATTGCCAGCCTCATTCCCTTCCCCGTCGGCCGCGCCCCTCGCGGCCTCACTCGCGGCTCGACCCGCACCGGCGTCCGCCGCGGCCGTCACCAAGGTCACGGCCATGCCGGCCGCGCGCCTCGCCGATCTCCCCTCCCTGCGCCGCGCCGCCTGAGCGGCCGCCGCAATTGACCCATGATTTGACTGGGGCGGACGGCTCCCGTACAATTAACCCTTGCGCCTGGGGGCAGTACTGTCCCTGAGGCGACGGGAGAATTGTCTATGTACGCGGTCATCCGCAGCGGCGGCAAACAATACCGGGTCACCCCCGGCGATGTCCTCAACCTGGAAAAGCTGGAGGGCGCGACCGGCGCCGCCCTGGAGTGGAACGAGGTGCTGGCGGTGCGCGACGACCACGGCGCATGGCTGGTGCCCGCTGGCGCCCGCGTCACCGGCACCGTACTGGCCCAGGCCAAAGCCGCCAAGGTGTTGGTGTTCCATTACAAGCGCAAGAAGCAGTATAAAAAACTGCAAGGGCATCGCCAGCTCTTCACCCGCGTCCGCGTCGACGCCATCCAGCAGGCGTAAACATTACCGGTCGGGGAAATATCAATGGCACACAAAAAAGGTTTAGGGAGTTCCCGCAATGGCCGCGACTCCAACGCGCAGCGGCTGGGCGTCAAGCGTTTCGGCGGCGAACGCGTGCTGGGCGGCACCATCATCGTGCGGCAGCGCGGCACCCGGCTCAAGCCCGGTGACAATGTCGGCGTGGGCAAGGACGATACCTTGTACGCCCGGGTGAACGGCGTGGTGGAGTTCGTGGACCGGGGCCGGAGCGGCAAGTTCGTGCACGTCCGCTCGGCCGCAGCCAGCGCTTAAGCGCCGCTACCCAGCGGTGCGGCCCGCGCCAAGCAGCTCACACCGGAGTGAGGCTCCAGGCCCCAACCCGGCGTGAGCACAAGCGGGACGCGCGGCAAAGCCGCGCTGGGGCCCGCGCCAGGCAGCGCAGCGCCGGGTTGGGGCTCCAGGCCCCAACCCGGCGTGAGCACAAGCGGGACGCGCGGCGAAGCCGCGCTGGGGCCCGCGCCAAATGATGTTCGTTGACGATGTAGAAATCCGGGTGCAAGCCGGCGGCGGCGGCAACGGGTGCTTGGCATTCCGGCGGGAGAAGTTCGTGCCCCGCGGTGGACCCAGCGGCGGCGACGGCGGCAACGGCGGCGACATCGTGCTGGAGAGCTCCGAGCGCCACAACACCCTGGTCCACTTCCGCTTCAACCCTGAACACAAGGCTGAGCGTGGCCGCCACGGCGAAGGCAGCAACCGGCACGGCCGCAACGGCCGTTCGGTGGTGTTGCGCGTGCCCGCCGGCACGGTCGTCTTCGACGCCGAGAGCGGCGAACAACTCGCCGATTTTGTCGGCTCCGGCGAACGCCGCGTGCTCGCACACGGCGGCCACGGCGGCCGCGGCAACGCGCGCTTCGCCACCTCCACCAATCAGGCGCCCCGCCGCGTCGAACCCGGCCAGCCGGGGGAGTTCCGCCGACTCCGGCTCGAACTGAAGCTGCTGGCCGAGGTGGGCTTGGTGGGGTTCCCCAATGTGGGCAAAAGCACCTTGATCTCGGTGCTCTCGGCGGCGCGGCCCAAGATTGCCAATTACCCGTTCACCACGCTGATCCCCAACCTGGGCGTGGTGGCCGATGGCGACGAGAGCTTCGTCATCGCCGATATCCCCGGACTGATTGCCGGGGCGCATTTGGGCGCGGGGCTGGGCATCCAGTTTTTGCGCCACCTGGAGCGCACCCGCCTGCTGGCGCACCTCATCGATGTCTCCGGCTTCAGCGGCCGCGACCCCGCCCAGGATTTTGCCACCATCCTGGACGAGCTGCGCAGCTTCGGCGCCGGCTTGGCCGGCAAACCCATGCTCCTGGTCGCCAGCAAATGCGACGTGGCCGACCCCGCCCATCTGGACGCGGTGCGTGAGCTGGCCGCCACGCACGGCCTGCCCTTTTACCCGATTGCGGCCGCCACTGGCGCCGGCATCGAAGCCTTGAAGCATGCCTTGACGATGCGGGTGGTCCAGCTCCGCACCGAGGCCGCCGCCCCTGCGGCCGCAGCCGTCGAGGTCAGCGAGACCCAGAGCGGGATCGAGGACGCGCTCGAGGCCGGCAAACCACCGCGGCCCGTGCCCCTCGCGCCCAGGCGGCGGGGCAGCCGAAGCCGCACCGCGGCGCGGCGCGGGCCCCCGCCGGCGGCGGCTTCGTGAGTTCCGCCTCTCGCCTCGGCGTGCTCGGCGGGACCTTCGATCCTGTTCACCGCGGCCACCTGCGCATGGCGCGGGCCGCGGAAGCCGCCTGCGGCTTGAGCCGTATCTACTTCGTGGCCGCCGCCCACCCCTGGCATAAGGCCGTCCCCACCGCCAGCTACGCCGACCGGTACGCCATGTTGGCCTTGGCGCTGCACCGCTCCCCCCGCTGGATGCCCTTGGACTTGGGCGCCGCTTCCGCCACCTATTCGGTGGACCAAATCCGCCACATCCGCCGGCTCTACCCTGGCAGCCGCGTGTTTTTTATTGTCGGCGCCGATGCCTTCGCCACCCTCCCGAGCTGGAAGCAGCCCCAGGCTCTGCTGCAACTGTGTGACGTTATCGTTCTCGCCCGCGCTGGCTTCGATCTCGCGGATATGATCGCCGCCCTCCCGCCCCGGCTCCGTCCGGCTCCGGACCGGTCGCAGCAGTCTCATGCGCAGGGTAATAGGGCCGCCGTGAACGTCGTGAAACTCACCAACGGATCTCATTTGTACTGGCTGGCCCGCTTTCAGGACCCGTTCAGCTCGACCCAGGCGCGGCAATGGCTGACGGCTCCCAACTCCCCGCGCCCGCAACGGCCGCCGCTGCCGGCCGCGGTCGCCGCCTATGCCCGCCGCGCTCATCTCTACTCCCATGCCTAAACCGACATCTGCTTCCGCCGCTCGCTCCCCGCGCGCCACCCCCGTGGCCGTGCGCCGCCAGCTCCGCGCCGCCGTGCAGGCCGCCATGGCGAAAAAGGCCCTCGACCCGGTCATCCTCGATCTGCGCCGCGTCGCTGACTTTTGTGACTACTTTGTCATCTGCCACGGCGCCAACCCGCATCAGGTCCAGGCCATTGCCGATGCTGTCGAGCTGGTGCTGGAACGCACCGAGAAACTGCGCCCTTCGCATCGCGAAGGGGGACGGGGCGGCGAGTGGGTGGTGCTCGATTATCTGGATTTCATCGTGCACGTGTTCTCCACCCACGCCCGCAGCTTTTATAATCTGGAGCGGCTCTGGTCGGCCGCCCTGCGGCTGCCCAACCCAAAAACAGTGAAAGACTCGATCTCAAGTGTTTTTAACGCGTGAGACACTCAAAGGCGCCCCAGTGACAGATGCCGTGCCGAGCGATGTGACAGACGCGGCCGCCGAGCCCCTCAAGCCGCTGCCACCCTTCATCGCCGCCGATCCCGCCTCCCTCAAGCTGGTCGAGATGGCGGCCAAGATCGCGCCCACCTCGACTACGGTCCTGATCCTGGGAGAGAGCGGTACCGGCAAGGATCAACTGGCCCAACGGCTGCACTTCCTCAGCCCCCGCCGCCATCAACCGCTGGTCAAGATCGATTGCTCCAGCCTGCCCAGCGAGCTGATCGAAAGCGAGCTGTTCGGCTATGAGAAGGGCGCCTTCACCGGCGCCTACCAGGCCAAGCCGGGGCGGTTGGAGTTGGCCGGCCAGGGCACGCTGATCCTGGACGAAATTGCCGCCCTCAGCCTGCCCCTGCAAGCCAAGCTGCTGCGCGTGATTGAAGACAAGACGTTTGAACGCCTGGGCGGCCACGCGGCCATCCAGATTGAGGCGCGGCTGCTGGCGCTGACCAACATCGACCTGGAGCGGGCGGTGGCGCAGCGGGCGTTCCGCGAGGACCTCTATTACCGCCTCTTCGTGCTGCCCATCGTGGTGCCGCCCCTGCGGGAGCGCCCGGCCGACATCCTCCCCCTGGCCGAACACTTCCTCCGTACCGCCGCCCGCGCCCCGGCGGGGATTACACTGGCGCCGGAGCTACGGCAGGCACTGCAAGCCTACGCCTACCCTGGCAACGTGCGCGAGCTCCGCAACTTGGTGAACCGGGCGCTGATCTGGGGGGGCGGCGAGGCCGTCGGCGGCGCCCCGGCCGCGGAACTCACCCTGACATCATTTCCCGCCTACCTTGCCGCCGCCGCCGCTGATGCCGATCTGCGGCTGGAGGCGGTGGAACGAGCCCATATCGCCGCCGTGCTGCAGCGCTTCCGCGGCCGCAAGCAAGACGCCGCCGCGGCGCTGGGTATCAGTCCGAAGACGCTGCTGGAAAAGCGCCGGCGCTATCATCTGGATCTGCCGTGGACGGATCGGGTTCCAGCCGAGGCAGCGAAGCGGGATCCGCGGCGTTAGGCGCCGTTCCTTCCGGACCTTCCAACCCTTCCAGGCCGGCTTGGGCCATCTCCTCGAACTCTTTCATGGTCGGGAGGTCGCGCAGTCCGCTCAGTCCAAATTGGATGAGGAACTCGCGCGTGGTGCGGTACAGGATGGGTTTGCCCACCACCTCTTTACGGCCGGCGGTGGCGATGAGCTTCTTCTCCAGGAGCGTGTTGATGACGCCTGCGGCATCCACGCCGCGGATCTCGCGGATCTCCGGCAACGTCACCGGCTGCCGGTAGGCGATCACCGCCAACGTCTCCAGCGCCTGAAGCGACAGCCGCACCGGCGGTTGCAGGCTCTTGAGGAACAGGCGAACGGACTCATGGTGCTGGGGTTTGGTGGTGATGCGGTAGCCCCCAGCGACGGCGCGGACCTCGACCCCAAACTCATCGCCGGCGTAGCGCGCCTGCAGCGCCTCGATCGCCTGTTGCACCTCGGTGGGATCAAGTTCCAGCGCGGCGGCAATCTGGACCGTGGTGGGGGGCGCGTCGGCAGCGTAGAGGATGGCTTCAATAACGGCGTGCACTTCGCTCATGCGTTCTCCGGTGAGGCGGGGGTGGGATCGGCGATTTCCAAACTACCTCCCTTGCTGGCGGCTTGGGCCTGCTCCCAGGCTTCATGAAAACGGCGGTGGCGGCGCAGCAGAATCTCGCCGAACGGCCGGTCCTGCCGCAGTTGGGCTACGTTGAGGCGCACCAGCTCCAGCACCGCCAAAAAGGTCGCCAACACCGCGCTTCGGCTGCCGGCGCTCTCCAACAGGGGACGGATGGCCACGGGCTCGTCGCTACTGGCAAGCAACCGGCGCAGGTGGTTGATCATGTCACCGACGCTCACTTCCTCGCCCCGGATCTCCAGCCGGGGGCGCTCCTGTAATCGCTGCAGCACCTGCTGGAACGTGGCCACCAGATCGTGGACGCCGACGGTGAGCTGGCCGGGCTCGTCTTCCAGCCCGGTCATGTCATTTTCGGCATCGTCGGGCCGGGCGGGGCGGGACCAACTGGCCGCTTCCAACTGCTGCTTTTGATGGAGTTGGGCCGCCGCCTGCTTAAACGCCTCGTACTCGATCAGCCGCCGGACCAGCTCCTGCCGCGGGTCCTCGGCCGGCTCCTCGCCCGGCAACACCGGGTCGGCGGGCAGTAGCATCTTGCTCTTGATCTGGATGAGCGTGGCCGCCACCACCAGAAAATCGGCCGCGATCTCGACCTCCAGATCCCGCAGCGTGGACAGGTACTGCAGGTACTCATTGGTTATTGCCGCGATAGGAACGTCGTAAATGCTGACATTCTGGCGCCGGATGAGGTCCAGCAGCAGGTCAAAGGGGCCATCGTAGATCTGGCCGATCTGGACCCGGAACGGGGAGAGGTCGGACATAGCGCAGGCACCAGCGTAACCTTATATGCGCGCCGAGCGTTGAAGATTCTGTATGCTGGTTTATACCGCCATCATGGAGCTACCGCACCGGGCCCTCCCCCACACTCTCGTCGTGGATGATCCGGACCTGCCGCTGGTGCAGCGCATCCAGAACGGCGATGGGTCCGCCTTCGAGGAGCTTTACGCCCGCTACCAGCAGCCGATTACCCGGATGGTGGCCAATATCGTGCGCTACCCGGAGATCGTACCCGACTTGGTGCAGGAGATCTTCACCAAGGTCTACTTCGCCATGGAAGGGTTTACGCCGGGGATGCCGTTCCGGCCGTGGCTGTATCGCGTGGCCACCAATTATTGTGTAGACTATCTGCGAAAACGGAAGCGGCAGCCACCACAGGTGTCCACCACCGCCGAGACCGGCGAGGAACACGACTGGTTGTTGCCCGATCCTGGTGCAAGTGCGCTGCAGCACGTGGTCTCGACCGATCTGGCCAGCAAACTGTTGCTGGGGCTGAAGCCCCGGGACCGCATGCTGCTGGTGATGAAAGAGATTCAAGAGTTGTCGCTGGAGGAGATCGCGCAGGTCACGCACATGGGCGTGTCGGCGGTCAAGGTGGCACTGTTCCGGGCCCGCAAGCGCATGCTCGAGCAGTACCAGCATCGCTACGATCGGGATGCCCAGGCCAGGCGTTCTGGCCGGGCGCAGGGGGAGGGGTCGCATGGCGCATAACCATCAATGCCAGCGGGTCCGGGACAACATGGAGGCGGCAGCCAGCATGGACACCGCCCACGGCTTCGATCCGCAGACGCTGGATCCGGTTGTTCAGCGGCATCTGGACGAGTGCACGCCCTGCCGTGAGTACGCCGAACTTCAGCACTGGTCCCACCAGGTGCTGCGCGCCGGCGCCATGGAAGCGGCGCCGCCGCTCATGAGCGCGGTCTGGGCCTCGATCCATCGGGCGTCGGAGCAGGCGTGGGATTCCTCGCTGTCGCGCAGCTTCCGTTTCCTGCTGCCGTACATGATTGCGGTGGTGGCGCTGATCCTGTTGGTGGGCGGCCTCACCTCGGCTCCCACCGCCACCCCGGTGCAAGCCGCCAGCACCGCCTACTCCGTGTTGAACTCCCCCGAGCCGGCGGCCGTTGCCGGGGTGATGACCAGCATCGATACGCCCCCGCAGAGCGCCGCGCAAATTCTCGGAGATGACCGTCCCTAAAGCTGACCCCCATGCCGAAGCGCTTTCACAGTTCGATGATCCTGGCCGTTGTTTTCGTCCTCGGCATTTTGGGCGGCGTGGCCGGTATGGTGTGGGCGTGGCCCGGAATCCGCGCCCGTTACTTCCACCACCCGCGCCCGACGTTTTCTCAGTTCCTGCAAAAGTCGCTCAACCTGACCCCCGCGCAAGTGCCGCAAGTGCAGGAGATCTATAAGGAAACCGGCGACCTCAGCCATACCATCCACCAGCAGTTCGTGCCCGATTACACCCGCGTATGCGAGGAGTACGTGCAGATTCGCAGCAAGGAACGGGACGCGTTCGCACCGGTGCGGCAGGAAGAGCTGGACAAGATGCACCAGGTGCTCACCCCCACGCAGTGGGCCGCGTTCCAGAAGCAACGCACCGCCGCCATGAAATCCCAAGCCGAGCGCCAGCAACGGCAGGATAGCTGCCAGCGTGCGGGCCAGGGCCCGGGTAACCCCGGCGGTCCGGGTGGTGGAGGCGGCCGCGGCGGCCATCGCGGTGGCCCAGCACCGTCGCCCTAACCGTCGCCCTCAGGTGGCCGGCTCCGCCGGCTCGGCAACCTCCAATCCCCGCGTTATAATTGCCTTGGCACCGGGCCGTTAGGCCGGGCGTTTCCACGGAGTCTTGCAATGCTGAATTTTTTCCGCCGCCGCGACACCTTTGCCCGTTTGGTGCTGGGCGGCTTCATGGTCATTATCTGTGTGGCGATGGCCATGTTCCTGATTCCCCAGGGTGCCGGCAGCGATTCCTCCGCCCCCATCAGCCAGCAGACGGTGGCCACCGTCAGCGGGACGGCCATCACCGGCCAGCAACTGACCGATCAACTCTCCCGCATGGAGCAGGGGCAGCAGATTCCGGCGTCCTTGGCGCCGCTGCTGGGCCAGCAGGTGCTCAAGAATCTGGTGGCCGAACAGGCCATCACCGATCAGGCCCAAGCGCTCGGCCTCGCCCCCACCACCCAGGAGATCGTCGCCGCCGCCCGCACCGCCGCGCCCCAGCTTTATCCCAACGGGCAGTACGTGGGCGACGACCAGGCCGCTCAGATCCTCGCCAGCGGCCAGATGACGCTTGCCGATTTCCAGCAAACGCTGCGGCAGAACCTGATGGTCAATAAGATCTACGACTTGATCACCGATCCGGTCCGGGTCAGCGATGCCGAGGTACAGCAGCAGTTCAAGACCGACAACGAGAAAGCCACCTTCGATTACGTCCTGCTCGATCCCACCGCGCTGCAGAGCCAGGTGACGGTCACCCCAGCCGCGCTCGCCGCCTACTACAAACAGCACCAGGCCAACTACGACTCCCCCGAGCAGCGCCAACTTGAAGTCCTCCTGGCCAACGTCAGCACCATCGGCGCCCAAATCCAGATCTCGCCGCAAGCCGTCGATCAGTACTACCAGCAGAACCTCGCCCAGTACACCCACCCCGAACGCGTCAAGGTCTCTCACATCCTGATCAAGTACCCCAACACCACGCCCACCGCCGCCGAGATCGCCGCCACCCAGCAGCAGGCCGAGACCGTGCTCAAGCAGGTCAAGCCGGACGGCTCAAACTTCGCCGCGCTGGCCAAGCAGTACTCCCAGGACAGCGCCAGCGCCACGCTGGGCGGCGAGCTGGGGTTCATTCAGAAAAACCAGACCGTGCCGAATTTTGAAAAAGCCGCCTTCAGCCTCCCCGCCGGCCAAATCAGTGGCTTGGTGCAGACCGAGTATGGCTTCCACATCATCAAGGTCGAGGCGCACGAGGCGGCCAGCGTGCAGCCGGAGGCGGAAGTGCATGACCAGATCGTCTCCCAACTGCAGCAGGATCAAGCCGTGGACAAGGCGCAAAACCTGATGAATCAGGCGGCGAACCTGGCCCAGTCGACGCCGCTGCCACAGGTCGCCAAGCAGCTCAACCTGCAGTACTTCTCGACCGCTCCCCTGGGGCGCGCCGATCCGGTCGCCGGCATCGGCGTCAACCCGGATTTCGCCAGCGCTGTCTTCTCCGCCAGCGTGGGCGCGCTCACGCCCCCGGTGCAGGTCGCGCAAGGGTTCGCACTCGCCAAGGTGGACAAGATCATCCCGCCGGGGCCGCAACCGCTCGCCGCCGTGCAGGACACGGTCACCAGCGACTACAAAGCGGAACAAGCGAAAACGCTGGCCCAGACCCAGGCTCAGGACCTGCAAAAAGCCGCCGCGAAGCAGGGCCTCAAGGCCGCTGCCGCCGGCCTCCACCTCACCGTCAAGACCAGCCCCGCCCTCACCCGTAGTGGCTCGCTTGGCGGCGATGGCTCGACCGGCGGTTCCATCTCCAGCTTCGCCAGCACCTTGTTTGCCCTCAAGCCTGGCCAGGTTGGCCCGGTGACCAGCTTCAACAACGGCCAACTGGTCTACGCGCTGGACACGCTGCAGGAGCCCTCGCCGGCGGATTTCGCCGCCCAGCGCGCCGCCGCACAAAGCAAACTGCTCGATCAAAAACGTAACAACGTCTTCAACGCCTACACCGATTCCCTAGTGGCCGGACTGACCAAGCAGGGCAAGATCAAAATCGATCAGGCCGCCTTCCAGCGCGTCCTCGGCGGCGATACCAACGCGCCTTCGTCGCCGTCGGCCCCGGCCACACCCCCGCCCCAGCCGCTCGGGATCGGTTAGAACGCGGCACCGCCGCGGCCAATTGGTGGCGCTAATAGCTGACAGCTAATAGCTCCCTTTGGTAATCTGAATAGTGGTCACTCCTCCTAAAGTGAAAATACCCGTCGGCGTGCTCGGCGCCACCGGAGTCGTCGGGCAGCGGTTCCTCTCTCTCCTCGACCAGCATCCCTGGTTCGAACCGGTGTGGCTTGCCGCCTCCGATCGCTCGGCCGGCAAGACCTACGCCGAGGCGGCGCGCTGGCGCCTGGCGACGCCCATGCCGGAGCGGTTCGCCGCCATGACGGTGTCGGAGGCGACGCCGAAGAGCTGTGGGGCGCGGATCGTCTTCGCCGCCCTCGACGCCGCTTTCGCCCGTGAAATTGAGCCCGCCTTCGCCGCCGCCGGCCACGCCGTCATCTCCAACTCCAGCGCCCTGCGCATGGTGGAAGACGTGCCCTTGCTGGTTCCGGAGTGCAACCCCGATCACCTCGGCCTGATCGAGCGCCAGGCCAGCTTCAAAAAAAATGGCGGCTTCGTGGTGACCAACCCCAACTGCTCGACCATCGGGCTGGTGCTGGCGTTGGCGCCGCTGCAGCAAGCCTTCGGGCTGGAGAGCGTGCTGGCGGTGACCATGCAAGCCGTCTCCGGCGCCGGCTATCCCGGCGTGGCCTCGCTCGATATATTGGGCAACGTGGTGCCCTACATCGGCGGCGAGGAAGAAAAGATGGAGACCGAGGCGCAAAAGATCCTGGGCCGCCTCACGCCGCAAGGCATCGCGCCCGGCGGGTTTGCCGTCTCCGCCCACTGCAACCGCGTGGCGGTCGAGGACGGACACATGGAGTCGGTCTCGGTGAAATTCAAATCCCGGCCCAGC
Organism: Terriglobales bacterium; assembly: GCA_025451775.1. Taxonomy (GTDB): domain Bacteria; phylum Acidobacteriota; class Terriglobia; order Terriglobales; family SCQP01; genus SCQP01. The sequence continues at coordinate 7,663 of JANWJU010000102.1, read as the reverse complement.
TTGGCCGAGGTTGAGGCTGCGTTGCGCAACTTCCGCGGCCGGCCACAGGAGTTGGAGCTGCCCACCGCGCCGCCGGCGCCAATACTGGTGACCAACGCCCCTGACCGCCCCCAGCCCCGCTTTGACCGCGACGCTGGGAAGGGCATGGCGGCCACCGTGGGCCGGCTGCGCCCCTGCCCGATTCTGGGGTACAAGTTCACCGTGCTCTCCCACAACACCCTGCGCGGCGCCGCCGGCGCCGCCCTGCTCAACGCCGAGCTGTTGTACGCCGAGGGACGTTTGTGAACCTCCGGCCCGTGGATGCCCCGGCGGTGATCCCGGACAACGGCCGGCCGGCAAATGGCCCGGTGGTCATGAAGTTCGGCGGCACCTCGTGTGAGGATGCCGCGGCACTGACGCGCTTGGCGCGCATCGTCGCCGACCGCGGACCCGAGCATCCCGTGGTCGTGGTGTCGGCCATGGCCAAGGTCACCGACTCCCTGGTCGAGTTGGCGCGCTTGGCGCTGGCGGGCGACATCGCCACCGCCGACGCGGTCATCGCCCGACTGCGGGAGCGGCACCTGACGGCGTTGCGCGAGTTGGCCGGAGAAGCGCTCCCGGCCGCGCTGGCGGAAGCCGAGGCCGCCGTCCACGGCCTGCTGCAGGATTTGAGCGAGTTGGTGCGCGGCATCGCCGCCGTGGGCGAGCTCACCGACCGCACCCGCGATGCCATGCTCTCCTTCGGCGAGCGGCTCTCGCCCTGGCTGGCGCGGCTGGCGCTCGAGAGCGCGGGCTTGCGCGCCCAGATCGTCGACGCCCGCCACGTCATCGTGACCGACGCGCAGCACACGCACGCCCAACCGCTCTACCCCGAAAGCCAACGCCACGCCGATGAGCGGCTCGTCCCCCTCATCGCCGCCGGCGTGATTCCGGTGCTGGGCGGCTTCATCGCCGCCACTTCCCAGGGCGTGACCTCGACCTTCGGCCGCGGGGGCTCGGATTTCTCCGGCGCCATCCTCGGCGCCCTGCTCGGCGCCCGCCGCATTGAGATCTGGACCGACGTGGACGGCATGCTCACCGCCGATCCCCGTGTCTGCGACGGGGTGCGCCGCATCAAGGTCATCTCTTTCCAGGAGGCGGCCGAGTCCGCCTACTTCGGCGCCAAGGTGTTGCATCCCTCCACGCTGCTGCCGGCGATGGAGAAGAGCATCCCCGTGTGGGTGCTCAACTCCCGCGCCGACATGAAGATCCTGAGCGGCCCCCCTGACGGCCAGCTCACCGGCACCCTCATTACCACCCGCGCGCCGCGCACGCGCAGCCCCATCAAGTGCATCTCCTGCAAACGCAAGATCGCGGTCATCGACGTGGTCTCAACCCGCATGCTGCAGGCGCACGGCTTTTTGCAAGCCATCTGGGACGTGTTCGCCCGTTACGAGTGCCCCGTGGACATGGTCTCGACCTCCGAGGTCAGCGTCTCGCTGACGGTGAGCGACACGCGCTCGCTGGTGGAGATCGTCGACGAACTGGGCCGCTTCGCCGAGGTGCGCTATGAAGGCCGCAAGGCCATCATCTGTCTGGTGGGCGAGAGCCTGCGCAACACCCCCGGGGTGGCGGCCAAGGTCTTCTCCGCCATGGGCGACATCAACCTGCGCATGATCTCGCAAGGCGCCAGCGAGATCAACATCGGCATGGTCATCGAGGACGACGACGTGCCCCGCGCCATGCGCCAGCTCCACGACCGCTTTCTGGTCGATCTCGATCCCGCGGTTTTCGCTTAGCCTAAACTGCGATAGTCTCGTTGCTATGCCTATTCCTCCAGAGTTGCTCAAGATTCTGGTCTGTCCCGAGGACCGCGCGCCGGTGCGGTTGACGCCCGGCGGCGAGGGGTTGCGTTGCGATCACTGCCGGCGCGTGTACCCCATCCGCGACGGCATCCCGGTCATGCTGGTCGAGGAAGCCACGGTTGACTCCTCCCCGCCCGCCCAATAAGCGGCTTCTGGCGGAGCTGCCGTCCGGCGCTTGGATCGCCGCCCTCCGGCTGCGCAGCCTGGGCGACATCGTGCTGATGACGCCGGCCCTCGCCGCGCTCAAAGCCTGGCGCCCGGATCTGCGCTTAGCGGTGGTGGTCGAGCCGCGCTTCGCCGCCGCGCTCGCCGGCAACCCCGATATCGAGCGCGTGATCCTGGCCCCGGCGGGTTGGCCCGCACGCGTGCGCACCATCGCGGAACTGCGGCGCTTGCGCCCCGCGCTGGCGGTGGGCTTGCACGGCGGCTCGACCGCGGCCGTGCTGGCGCGCTTCAGCAGCGCCCCTGAACGGGCGACGTTTACCGGCCTGCGCCATCCGTGGGCCTACACCCACTTCACCACGCCCCCGCCTCCGCCCCCGGGCCGCACCACGCTGCACGCCGCCGAACATGCGGCATCGCTCTTTCACGCGCTCGGATTACCGCCGGTCGAGCTCGGCCCCGCACGCCTGTTCCCCGCTTCGGCCGCGCGCGCGCGCCTCCGCCAACGGCTCGCCGCCCTGAACGTCACCGGTCCCTTCGCCTTCCTCAACCTCGACGCCCGCGAGCCCCGCATGCGCTGGCCGCGCGCGCGCTTCGCCGCCCTCGCCGCCTGGCTCCGCACCCGCTATGGATGGGCGAGCGTCTCGGCCACCGCCAGCGCCGCCCCGCCGCCCGTGGACGGCATCACCATCGTCACCGCCACCACCGTCGAGGAGCTGATCGCCCTCGAGACCGAAGCCACCTTCGTGGCTGGCAACGACGGCGGCCCGCTGCACATCGCCGCCGCCCTCGGCAAACCCGTCGTCGGCCTGTACTCGTCCACCGACGTGCCCGTCTGGACCCCCTGGCGCACACGGGCGGCGGTGCTCGAGGCGCTGCCCATCGAGGACCTGGCGCTCGACGCGGTGCAGTCGGCAATCACCGGGCTGCTTGACCCCGCCGTGTCTGCCCACCACAGTCAGGCGTAAACTGACTCTTCCATGCCGACCCCGGAAGAGAAAGCCCGGCTCACCATTGATCGGCTCCTCACTCAGGCAGGCTGGGAGGTGCAGGATCGCGGCGGTGCCAACCTCCACGCCGCCCCGGGCGTCGCCATCCGTGAATTCGCGCTGGGCCGCGGCTATGGCGAGGCCGATTACCTGCTTTTTGTGGAAGGTCAAGCGGCTGGCGTGATTGAGGCCAAAAAAGAGGGCACCGCCCTGGTCGGGGTCGAGACCCAGGCACAAAAATACAGCGAGGGCCTTCCCGATGCCCTGCCCGCGCCCTTCCGGCCGCTGCCGTTCTGTTACCAATCCACCGGGATCGAGACCCGCTTCACGAACTTGCTCGAACCCAATGCCTCCAGCCGCTCGGTTTTCGCCTTTCATACTCCGGCCACCCTATCCCGCTGGCTGGCGGATGAGCGCGCCCGCCCCGGCGCGACCACCAAAGCCCGGCTGCAGGCGATGCCGCCGCTGATGGAAGGCGGCCTCTGGGCCGCCCAGGCCACCGCGATCCGCGCCCTCGAGGACTCCATGCGCCAGGGCCGTCGGCGAGCGCTGATCCAAATGGCGACCGGGGCGGGCAAAACCTATACCGCCTGCAATTTCTTGTACCGCCTCATCAAGTTCGCCGGGGCGCGGCGGGTTCTCTTCCTCGTGGACCGCGCCAACCTCGGCCGCCAGACCGATCGGGAGTTCCAGGCCTTCCGCACCCCGGACGACGGGCGCATCTTCACCGAGCTCTACAACGTTCAGCGCCTGCAGGCGAACCGCATCGATCCGGTCGCCAAGGTCTGCATCGGCACCATCCAGCGCCTTTACTCCATGTTGCGGGGCGAGGATTTGGCTGAAGAGTTGGATGAAGCCGCCGGCGCCTCGCTCGACATGCTGCGCCGTCCACCCGCCCCGATCGCGTACAACCCCGCGATCCCGATCGATACCTTCGATTGCATCGTCACCGACGAGTGCCACCGCTCGATTTACAACCAGTGGCGGCAAGTGCTCGAATACTTCGACGCTTCGCTGATCGGGCTCACGGCCACCCCCTCGAAACAGACCATGGGCTACTTCCACCAGAACCTGGTGATGGAGTACCCCTTCGAGCGCGCCGTCGCCGACGGCGTGAACGTGGACTTCGACCTGTACACCATCCGCACCCTAATTTCCGAACGCGGCAGCACCATCAACGCCGGCTTCCAGGTGGATTACCGCAATCGCGCCACCCGCCAAGTCCGCTGGGAGCTGGCCGACGAGGACATCCCCTACATCTCCGACGATCTCGACCGGCGCGTGGTCGCACCCGACCAGATCCGGACGATTATCCGCACCTTCCGCGACCGGCTCTTCACTGAGATTTTCCCCGGCCGCACCGAGGTCCCCAAAACCCTCATCTTCGCCAAGGACGACAGCCACGCCGACGACATCGTGCAGATCATCCGCGAGGAGTTCGGCAAGGGCAACGACTTCGCCCAGAAGATCACCTATCGCACGGGCGCGGCCAAGCGCCGGATCACAAAAAAGGACAAGGACGGCAACGAATTCGATGTGGACGAGTGGGTCTCGACCAACATCAAGCCCGAGGACCTGCTCAACCAGTTCCGCACCGCCTACAACCCGCGCATCGCGGTCACGGTGGACATGATCTCGACCGGCACCGACATCAAGCCGCTGGAAATCGTGATGTTCATGCGCGCCGTCAAGAGCCGGACCGCGTTCGAGCAGATGAAAGGCCGCGGCGCCCGCCACGGTGACGCTAACCGAACTCCAGACCGTCACCCCCGACGGCCAGGGCAAAGATCACTTCGTCATAATCGACGCCGTCGGCCTCGAACCGGAGAAGATGGAGGAGACGCAGCCGCTGGAGCGCAAGCGCAACGTCAGCCTCGATAAGCTCTTCGAGCTGGTCACCTTCGGGAACCGCGATCCCAATGTCATGAGCTCGATCGCCTCCCGCCTCACGCGCCTCGACCGCCGCCTCACCCCCAACGACCGCACCGCCATCGAGGACGCTGCCGGCGGCCGCCCGCTCTCTTCCATCGTGGGCGGCATCGTCGCTGCACTCGACCCCGACGCCGCGCCCGCCCAGCATCGGCTTGAGGAAGCCGCCCAGCCCATCGCCGCCAACCCCAAGCTCCGCAACCTGATCATCGCGGTCAAGAAGAGCTACGAGCAGATCATCGACACCGTGAGCCATGACCAGTTGCTCGAAGCCGGCCCCGCCGGCGCCGTGCAAGAACGGGCGCTGCGCATGGTGCGGACGTTCGAGCAGTTCCTCAACCAGCACAAAGACGAGATCGAGGTGCTCCAAATCCTGTACAGCAAACCCTACGCCGTGGGCCTGTCGCTGAAGCAGGTCAAGGCGCTGGCCGGCATGATTGAGAAACCCATGGACGGCAGCCCGCGCGCCACCCCCGACCAGCTCTGGCAAGCCTACGGTCGCCTGGACGCGGCTCATGTGCGCGGCAGCCGCACCGAGGTTGCCGCCGATCTGGTGAACTTGGTGCGGTTCGCGCTCCACCAACGCGGCGAGCTGATGCCCCGCCGCGCCGAAGCGCACGAACGCTTCACCGCTTGGCTGGAGCAACAGCAGCGTTTCAACCCTGAGCAACTCCGCTGGCTGGAGGCGATCCGCGACCACATCGCCGCCAGCCTGGCGGTCGAACCCGACGATTTCGACCTCGCCCCCTTCATCACCTGGGGCGGCCTCGGCAAAGCCCAAGAGGTCTTCGGCGAACGCTTCCTTCCCCTGCTGGCCGAGTTGAATGAGGTCCTGGCCGCATGAGCATGCTGCCGCCGGGGTGGGCTATGGCCACGCTTTTCGAGTGCTGCATCGTTGTCGTCGGCCAATCACCTCCGGGCGATACCTACAATGTCCTCAGGAGCGGATTGCCTTTTTACCAGGGGAAAGCTGAATTCGGCGATCTATACCCGACGCCAACCAAGTGGTGCAGCCAGCCGACGAAGGTCGCGGCTTCAGGCGATGTCTTAATTTCCGTCCGGGCCCCGGTTGGACCAACCAATCTCGCGTTTGAGAATTGCTGCATTGGCCGGGGCTTAGCCGCCCTGCGCCCCCGTAATGGGATTCGGACGAAATTTGTTCTCTACCAATTGCGGCATAGCAAGCGAGCGCTGGTAGGCGTTGCGACGGGCTCGACATTTAGCGCGGTGTCGAGCCAACAACTTCGGGAACACAAATTCGTCCTTGCCCCGTTGCCCGAACAGGACCGCATCGTGGCCGAGATCGAGAAGCAGTTCTCGCGGCTGGAGGCGGCGACGGCGGCGCTGCGGCGGGCGCAGGCCAACCTCAAACGCTATCGCGCCTCCCTGCTGAAAGCCGCCTGCGAAGGCCGCTTGGTCCCCACCGAAGCCGCACTCGCCCGCCAGGAGGGCCGCAGCTACGAGCCCGCCGCCCAATTAATCGAGCGCATCCTCGCCGAACGCCGCGCCCGCTGGGCCGCCGAGCATGGCTCCAAGAAACCCTACAAAGAGCCCGCCGCCCCCGACACCGCCAACCTCCCGCCGCTGCCGGAGGGCTGGGCTTGGACCACGGTCGACCAGCTTGCGTCGCGGATCCAATATGGGAGCTCCGCCAAGTGCAGCGCGGACGGTGGCGTCCCGGTGCTCCGAATGGGGAATATCAGCACCGACGGATCGATCTCTACCGCCGCCGGAATTAAGTACCTCGACGAGTCCCACTCCGAGTTCCCAGATCTCCTGCTAGAGCCCGGCGACCTCCTCTTCAACAGGACGAACAGCGCCGAGTTGGTCGGGAAATCCGCCGTCTACGACGGAATTCCGAGCCCATGCTCGTTCGCGTCCTACCTCATTCGCGCCTCTTTTAGCCCAGGCGTGGACTCCAGATACATGTGCGGCTGCCTAAATTCGGTGCTCGGTCGGGGTTGGATCAAGAATGTCGTAAACCAGCAGGTCGGGCAGGCGAACGTCAACGGAACCAAGTTGCGAGGCTTCTGCGTGCCGTTTCCGCCGTTCTTGGAACAGCGGCGAATCACCGGGGCCGTAGCTCACGCTCTCGATTGTGCGGCGGCTGCAAACGCGGCGCTAGTCGCGCTGGAAAAACGGCAACAGGCACTTTGCCAGTCGATACTTCGCCAAGCCTTTTCCGGCAAGTTGGTGCCCCAGGATGCGGCCGACGAGCCGGCGGCGGTGCTGCTGGAGCGGATTCGGGCGGCGCGGGCCGCCGAGGTGCCGGACCAAACGCGGAACCGCGCCGTCCGTCCGGCCCAGCGGGCGAAAGCCGCGGCCGCTTCCGGGGCGACGTAAACTAGACCCTAGCGGAGGCTGCCTTCCTGAGCTGCCAAGAACAACAGATCGTGCTCCACACCGACCCCGGCTACGGCCGCCGGCTGCCGTTCGACTTTGGCGGCGACGTGCTGCGCCGGCTGGCGCCCATGCTGGCAGCCTCCGTCCGCATGGCGATCGAGGGCACGAGCGCGCACGCGGGCACGCAGCCCGGATGGCTGCGCCGCGCCGCCGACGTGCGCTTGGTCGGCATCTCCGAAGGCGTGGATCGCGCCACCGTACTACACGTGGAAGCTCCCACGCTGGGCGCTGCCGCCGAGGAGATCTACCGGCAAGAGCGACTGTGGGATACCAGACCCTCGCCGGAAGAGACCGCGGTGAACATTTTCGCCCGTGTCACCGGCGATGTCCGGCAAGGCGACACCGACAGCCGGCTCT
>JANWJU010000101.1 GCA_025451775.1 Terriglobales bacterium | reverse complement strand
GGTGAAACGGGAATAGGTGGCGCGCTTGGTTTCGGTCATGTCCCCAAAATCGGTGGGATAGGTATGCGGCGCGATCCGCGTCGCCGGCGCCAGAACCTCCCACCCCGGAATCTCGAGCCCAGGCGCAATGCCGGCTGGCGTGGCCAGATGCGACGCCACGAAGTGCGGAAGCCTGTCGGAATGCCTCAATCCGGGGACGCCGCGCGGCTGCGGATGAAGTTGAGCTACCGGGCGGGCGCGCCGGTGGATTTCATCCCGCGCTGCGGGCGGCGCCCTAAGAACCCTGCGCGGCGCGCGGCGGCATGAGAATAAAATGAAAAGGGATGCCCTCTGCCGACGCCATCGTGATCGGGGCTGGCTTGGTGGGTCTTGCGCTGGCGCGCGAGCTCAGCCGCCAAGGCCTGCGCGCCGAGGTCTATGACGCCGCCGCAGCCGGCCGCGGCGCCTCCTGGGCCGGTGCCGGCATGCTCGCCGCCTATCAACTCACGCACCCGGCGCTGCGCGCGCTGGGTATCGCCAGCGCCCGCTTGTACCCCACCTGGATTCGCGAACTGGAACTTGAGACGGGCCTCAACGCCGGCTACCGCCCCAGCGGCTCGCTGGTGATCACCAGCGCCGCGCGCCCGGCGCCGTCTTTGATGGAAAACGGGACCGGCGGCTGGGAACATTTGTCCGGGGACGTCAGCGCACTGGAGCCCGGGCTGTGCCCCGGCCCCGGCGACGAGGTTTGGCGCGTTTCCGGCGACCATAGCATCGACAACCGCGCCCTGATCGCCGCCCTGCTCGCCTCACTGCGTGATCGTGGCGTGCCACTGCACGAACACACCATGATCGAGTCGATCGAAGCGGGCCGCGACGGGTTGGGCGTGGTCGCCAGGGGCGTACGCCGCCCCGCCGGGTTTGTGATCAACTGCGCCGGCGCCTGGACGGGTCAGATTCGCGCTCCGTTTACGGTTACGGTGCGTCCGCGCAAAGGGCAGATGATCGCGCTGCGCTCAACTCACGAGTTGCGCCACGTGATCGCCGCGCCGGGCGTGTACCTCGTCCCGCGCGCCGGCGGCCGCATTCTGGCCGGGGCCACGTTGGAGGACTGCGGCTTCGATCCCGAAGTGTCCGAAGCCACCGCGCGCGGTCTGCAGCAGCGCGCGTCGGCGCTGGTGCCCGCGCTCGCCGCCGCCGCGCTTGAGTCCACCTGGATCGGCTACCGCCCCTGCGCTCCCGATGGGTTGCCGCTGCTGGGCCCCACGCCGGTTCCCGGCTACTGGCTCGCCACCGCCCACTTCCGCGATGGCATCCTCTGCGCCCCCATCACTGCCAAGATCGTCTCCAGCGCAATGGCCAAGGGTCACCTCACCACCGCGCTCGACTTGGCGCCGTTTCGCCCGGAGCGGTTCACCGCCTTCACGGCTGCTTGATTCCCGGGTCAAGCGATCAGCGGGAGCGACCCAACGAAAAGTGGCGAGCCACCCTCAGAAGTCTTGGAGGGTTTTTCCGGAGAGTGAGGCCCGTACAGCGTTGAGTACGGCCAGCAAATCGATCACTTCCTGGCCCACGGCTCCGGTGATGGGAGGCAGCAGTCCGAGCGCGGCAACGATCATGCCCGCCGAACTCAGCGCCATGCCGCCGACGGCACTCTGCAAGGCGATGCGCCGCATGCGCCGCCCAATGTGCAGCAACTCATCCACCTTGCCGAGAGTTGCATCGAGAATCACCGCCCCGGCGGCTTCCGCCGTAATGTCACTGCTTTGCCCAAACGCGATTCCAACGGTCGCGGCCATCATCGCCGGAGCATCGTTGATACCATCGCCCAGGAAAAGCGTTGGTGCTCCGGCCGTGTATTCGCGAACGATCTGGAGTTTCTCTTCCGGGGTCAGGTCGGCGCGGGCATCTTCAATGCCGACCATGCGCGCCAGATGCTGGACCTCACGGCTGCGGTCGCCGGATAGGATCATGAGATTGGCCACCTGATGCTTGGGGCGCAAATGGCGGATAAACGACTCGCTCTCCCGGCGCGGCCGGTCATGGAAGCGGATCAGCCCCGACAGTTGACCGTCGATGACCACCACGGACTCCATGCCGGAGAGGTCGGCCGGGAGCGCGGCGGCAATTCCCGCCCCCACCTTGCGCCGGCCGGTCACCAAGACTTGCCGCCCCGCGACCTGGCCGCGCAACCCTTCTCCCGGCCTCTCACTGATGTTGTCGACCGCCTGCGGGGGGAGGCCCTGCTCGCCGGCGGCGCGGAGAATCGCACCTGCCAGCGGATGTTTGGAGAACTGTTCCAGGCTGGCGCTCAGCCCCAGAACCTCGGCGGGAGTCGATCCGGAAAAGGGAATGACCTCGGTGACGGTGGGCTCACCGTGGGTCAAGGTTCCTGTTTTATCAAAGAACATGGTCCGAATGCTGCCCACTTGTTCGAGCACGGCAGGCTTTCTGATCACGATGCCGCGCTTGGCGGCGAGCGAAATCGCCCCAATCACGGCGACGGGAATCGCCAGCAGCAGCGGGCACGGCGTCGCGATGACGATGACCGCCAGAAAGCGCTCGGGAAGTCCGCTGAATAGCCATGCGGCCAGCGCGATGGCAATGGCGATCGGGGTGTAGACGGCTCCCAAACGGTCAGCCAAGCGGCGGATCGCCGGCGGATGTTCCTCCGCTTGGCTGATCACCTGCATGATGCGTGCGTAACGGGAGTCGATCGCCAGCTTTTCGGCAACGATGGTGAGAGAAGCGTCCTCGTTGAGAGCACCCGAGATCACCTGAGACCCCGATATCTTGCGGATGCGGAATGGCTCGCCGGTCAGGAAGGATTCATCCATCGTTCCCGAGCCGGAGGCGACGACGCCATCCACGGGACAGATCTCATGCGGAAAAATGATGAGGCGATCAGCGATGCGGATATCGTCAACCCGAATGCCGGTGATGACACCGTTTTCGAGGCGGTGCGCGATGCTGGGCGTGCGCCGCGCCAACGCGCTGAGAACTGAGGAGGCGCGCCGGCTGGCGACCTGTTCCAACGCCTGACCGCCGGAGAGCATGAGCACGATGATGGTCGCCACCAACAGTTCACCCATCAGGGTGGCGGTCACGATTGCGAGCCCTGCCAGGAAATCAGAACCGAACTGCCGCCTCCACATCTGGCGGGAAAGATTGAACACGAGCGGGATGCCGCCGGCGATAATGGCGACCCACAAGGGGAGAGCCGCGGCCGCGGCCGATTGATGGAAGGGGTAGCGCTGCAGGAGATGCAACGGTATGGCGATGAGGGTGACGACGACAGTGATGCGGCCCCAGGAAGGTGTGACCCACGCCCCGAACGCAGGTCGGCGCGGGGCGGCATTTGGGCTCATACCCAGATCATAGACGCGCCACTTTTCGCTTGGCCGTTCCCGTGATGCTCGCGCTGGCGGCGGTCCGTCGGCCCGCTAGTGGGGCGGTGCGGGGGCGGTGCTGGGTTGGAGGGCGAGGGCACGGATGAGGGGGTGGGCTGAGGGCGGGACGCGGGCGCCGTTGGCGCTGAGGATGTTTTTGGGGCTGATGTTTTCCCCGTACATGGCCGCGTTGCCGTCGGAATCGGGTTGGACGACGGCGCCGCTGATGCTGATGCCGGCGAAGGCGCCCTTGCTGCGGCCGTAGGTGAGGATTTCCGAGTTCAGCCTGGCGTCGGTGGCGGCGGCGACGTGGCGGCCCACCGGGCCGGCAGCGGCGGCGGCTTCGGCGCCGATGCGGAACTTGCTGCTCAGCAGGCTATCGAGCTGGTTGCGGTTGGGGAAGACCATGATCACGTCGCTGGATTGCACTCCGATTTGGAAGCCCCAACTGCCGCCGCCGATGGTGACGAATAGGGGTGGGCCCCAGGGTCCAGTCTTGCTGCCCTGGCGGCACGTGACGATGCCTTTGCCGTAGTCACCGCCGATGCCCAGCGCGGCCTTCTTCACGCCGGGGATGATGGCGATGCACTGCGCCCCTTCCAGAATCTCTTGCGGGATGGCTTTGTCGGGGGTGGCCATGACTTCGTGGAAGACGGTCGTGGCCGCTTGCAGCCGGGCGATGTCATCGTCCTTGGTACTGGCGCGGAGCAGCGTGGGCGCGACTAACGCCAGCCCCAGCGCCAGCCCCAAAGCCGCTACTCCCGCCGTCGGCACCATCCGCCCCCAAGTGTGCTTCCGCATGGCCAGATCCTCCTTTAATCTGTGATTCGAGTCCGCGTTCATCGGTTGTTCGTGGTCGGCGTCGCCGCTTGCCGCAGGACCGAATAACGTCTATATTCGGTTCATGCGGTACTCCACCCAGATCAAGCCCATCAGCTACATCAAGGCCAACTCCGCCGCTGTGCTGGAGAAGCTGGCCGAAGAGCGCGAGCCCATCATCATCACCCAAAACGGCGAAGCCAAGGCGGTGCTGCAGGATGTGCGCTCCTACGAGGAGACGCAGGAGACGTTGGCGCTGTTGAAGATTTTGGCGTTGGGTGAAAAGCAGGTGCAAGAGGGGAAGGTCATCCCCGCGATGGAAGCGATTGCACAGCTTCGGGCCAAATACGCCCGGTAGCCGGCATGCCAGCCGTCTACGAAGTTGCGTTTACCCAAGATGCTTCGCGGGACGTGATCGCGACCGAGAGTTATCTCGCCCAATCTGAGGGGGACAACCGTGCCCTCGATTTCCTCGGAAGACTGGCGGAAGTGATCGTGAGTCTGTCCCGATTCCCGGAGCGAGGAAGCCATCCCAAGGAGCTGGCTGAACTGGAAATTGCAGGGTGTCGGCAAATCGTATGGGGATGGTACCGCCTCATCTATCGCGTGCAACACTCGCAGGTGATGATTTACCTGATCGCCGATGGCCGGCGGGATATGACGACGCTCCTCGCCCAACGGCTGTTGGGCGCGTAAATCCCCGCTTCACTTCCGGCCGCCGGGCTTTTGCATGAGCCGGTTCAGCTCGTTCAGGAACTCGTTGACGTCCTTGAAGTCCATATAGACGGAGGCAAAGCGCACGTAGGCGACTTTGTCCATCTGCCGCAGGCGATCCATGAGCAGGTGGCCGATGTGGGTGGTCTGCACCTCGCGCTCGGGGGAATCGACCACCAGCGCCTCGACCTCGTTGACGATGGCCTCGAGCTGGACGACGGGGATGGGACGCTTTTCGGCGGCGTGCAGCAGGCCGGTGAGCACCTTCTGGCGTTCGAACTTCTCCCGGCGGCCGTCTTTTTTGACCACCATGTAGGGGATCTCGTCCAGCCGCTCGTAGGTGGTAAAGCGCTTCTCGCACGCCAGGCACTCGCGCCGGCGGCGGATCGCTTCCCCCTCCTTGCTCTCGCGGGAGTCGACGACCTTGTCTTCCAAGTGTCCGCAGAAGGGGCAGCGCATATGGGCGATTAATTCAGAGTTCCCGGCGAAAGTCCAGCCCGGCGAGGAAGCGCGGGTCCTGGCGCCACTCCGAGCGCACCAGCACGCGCAGCTCCAGGAACACGCGTGTGTCCAGCACCGCTTCCAGCTCGTGGCGGGCGGCGGTGCCGATGCGCCGGATCATCTCCCCCTCGCGTCCGATCAGGATCGCCTTCTGTCCCGGACGCTCGCAATAGAGCGCGGCGGTGAGCACGCGCAGCGTGCCCAGGCGCTGGGCCTTGCTCTCATCCGCCTCGATGCGCACCGCCAGCGTGTGCGGCACCTCGGCCTGGGTTTGCAGCATCGCTTGTTCGCGGATGATCTCGGCGATGAGGAAGTGCTCGGGTTGATCGGTGGCCTGCTCGGGAGAGAAGTACTCCGGCCCGGGCGGCAGCAGGGCCAGAATTTTGGCGATCAACAGCTCGAGGTTGGCGCCGTGCAACGCCGAGATGGGGAGGATTTCGGCGAAGTTGTAGCGGGCGCGCCAGGCGTCGATGGTGGGCAGGATGTCGTTGCGATGCGGGAGCCGGTCGATTTTATTGAGCAGCAGGAAGGCTGGGGTGGGTGTTTCTTCGTTAGGCGCGCGCAGCATATCCAAGGCGAGCTGATCCTCGGCGCCGAAGGGGCGGGTGACGTCGGCGAGCAGGAGGCTGAGGTCGCGGCCCTCGAGTCCGGTGCGGACGCTGCGCGCCATCGAGCGGCTGAGGTGGCCGCGGCCGCGGTGCACGCCGGGCGTATCCACCAGCACGATTTGCCCGGCCGGGTGCGCGGCGCTGGCGGCGATGTTGAGGATGCCCAGCAGGTGGGTGCGCGTGGTTTGCGGATGGGGAGTGACGATAGCCAGCTTGCGCCCCAGCAGGGCGTTGAGCAGCGTACTCTTGCCGGTGTTGGGCCGGCCCACGAGGGTGGCGAATCCGGAGTGGAAAGGGGGGCGCCGCTTTTCGCTGGGCCGCTCCCGTGGGTCGCTTGAGGGCGCGGGCGGGGCGGCGGGCTTGGTTTTTTTTGCGGGCGCCATTAGGAGATGGCGCGGGCGATGAGAAACGCCGCCGCCGCCGCGACGCCACCGATGATCGCCGTCTGCAGGGCGCTGCGCACCGGCGGCGCCCCGGTGAAAACGCCTTTAATGTAGCCGAACACCAATAGGGCCGCGCCGGTCACCGCAATCGAGGCGGCGAGCGCGGCGGGGACGGGAAGGGAAGTGAAATAGGGGGCGAGCGGAATCAGCCCCCCAGCGACATAGGCGGCGGCAATCGTGGCCGCGCTCGTCAGGGCGCGGCCGGGCTGGGGGGCCTCGAGCCCGAGCTCGAAGCGCATCATGAAATCCCGCCAGGCTTGGGGACGCTGCGCCAGCGCGTCCACCAAGGGGGCGGCTTCGCCGGCGGTAAGGCCGTAGGCTTGGAACACTTCCGCCACCTCGGCGCGTTCGTCCCCGGGGCGCTCGACGATCTCCCGCTCCTCGCGCGCCAACTCGCTGGCGTAGTGCTCGGCGTCGCTGCGGGCGGCGAGGTAGCCGCCCAGCCCCATGGCAATGGAACCGGCGGCGATTTCGGCCAGCCCGGCGGTGACCACGATGCGGCCCGACAGCGCCGCCCCGGACAGTCCCGCGGCCAGCGCGAACGGCACCGTCAGGCCATCCGACATCCCGATCACAAGGTCGCGCACTCGGGCGCTGCCGGTGAAGTGGTGTTCCTGATGGGCCGGAGGTGGGGGCATGGCGCTAAGCTGGGCGGCCGACGGCATAAGGTGCTCGCAGCATGGAGGGGAAGATCATATGGTAGCGGATAATAGGGGTGGAAGCAGCATGCCGCCACGCCGCAGTTCGAATCGCCGACTGGCGACCATCGCCGGCATCGAGATCCAGTTCCACGCCAGTTGGGTGATCATCCTGGTGCTGATTGGGCTGACGCTGGGTGAGTACTTCCGCACCTTCAACCCTGGTTGGTCCAGCTTCACCGTGGGCGCCGCGGCCACGGTCACCACGATTTTATTCTTTGTCTCCGTTGTCCTGCACGAGTTGGGCCATAGCCTGGTCGCCCGGGCGTACGGGCTGCCCGTGCATGTGATCACGCTCTTTGTGTTTGGCGGGGTGAGCGAGTTGTCGCGCGAGCCGGACGACGCGCGCTCCGAGTTCCGCATCGCCATCGCCGGGCCGCTGGTGAGCATCGTGCTGGGCGGCGTTTTCCTGGGGCTTGGGCAGCTGGGATCGAGCCACGTCCCAGTGTTCGCGGTGCTGAACTGGCTGGGGTGGATCAACCTGGTGCTGGCGCTGTTCAACCTCGTCCCCGGTTTTCCGCTCGATGGCGGACGAGTGCTGCGCGCCATCCTCTGGAGTTCGAATAAGGATTTCATCAAGTCCACGCGCTGGGCCACGCAGGTCGGCAAAGGGTGCGCGATGATCTTCATCCTGATTGGGGTATGGGAATTTTTCCAGGGCGAAGGGCTGAGTGGACTCTGGCTGGCTTTCATCGGCTGGTTTCTGCTCACCGCCGCAGAGCAGAGTTGGCGCCAGACCGAGGTGCGCACCGCGCTCGGCAACTACACCGTGCGGGATCTGGAAACGCCGTTTTTCTCCCGCGTGACGCCCGACATCTCGCTGGAGGAGTTCATTAACGAGCTCTCCGCCAGCCACCGCTACCGGGCCAGCCTGGTCATGGATTTGGACGATCACCTGCTGGGCATCATCACCGCGGCCGATCTGAACCAGATCCCGCGCGCGCAGTGGGCCACCACCACGGTGGGCGCGGTGATGGTGCCGCGCGCCGCCATGGCCACCGTCCTCCCCACCGAGGAACTCTCCTCGGCGCTGCGCAAAATGGCCGAGCACAACGTGGGGCAGTTGCCCATCCTCGCCGACGGCGGCGTACGGGGCGTGATCCGCCGCGACCGGATCATCGAATTGCTGCAGTCGCAAATCAATCCCGGCGGGGCGTAGGCCGTGCTCTCCTGGATTCATCCAGATGATCGCCGCAAGATCCACGCAGGGCTGATGCGATTTGCCAGACGTGACGATAGTCACGCCATGGAGTCCATGGAACGGTGCGATTACAAGGCCCTGAACGCCCGTCAGCAAGAAAGCGTTACCGGAGAATATCCGGCGTGCTCGCTGACTACGGTTATCTGACGATACGAATAAGTGATGATTGGACAGGCGCTGATTTCATCGCGCAGCACGTGAGCAACGGGCGCGTTCTAAACGTCCAGCTTAAAGGGCGGCTGACTTTGGCCCGGAAATACCCACGCCGCGACCTGCACATTTGTTTCCCCGAGAGCCGCCGCGCATGGTACTTGTATCCTCACGATGCCGTGCTCCGTAAGTTGCTCGCGTCCGGGCGGCTGAAGGGAACAAGATGGTGGGATGAGCGTGGGCTCTTCCACTTCCCGTCCCTCTCGGCGAAGCTCAAGTGCATGCTCGAACCCTACCGCGTTAGCGCCTGCGACTGACGGTGGGGCGATTAGCGACGGCGCGCCCCCTCACACTAGGCTATTCTTGGCGGTATGGACGTCCCTGCCTGTTCGCAGCCCGCTTTTGGCGCGCCCGGCATGCCGCCGCGTTGGACGCGGAGCGCCAAAGACGCCGTGGGCACCGCCTACTCGGCCTCCAGCCGGGTATGGTTTACCCTGGCCCAGGGCACGCTCACCGAAATGTACTACCCCACCGTGGACCGGCCGCAGGTGAGGGACTGCCAATTCCTGATGAGCGATGGGAGCACGTTTTTTCATGGCGAACGGCGGGACTGCGATTCCACCACCGAGGTTCTTAATGACGTCGCGCTGGGTTTCCATATCACCACCCGGGACCGTGGGGGACGCTATCAACTCCATAAAGAAGTCATTGCCGATCCCCATTTAAGCTGTGTGCTGCTGCACACCCGGGTCGAAGCGCAGCCCGAGTTGGCGCGCACGCTGCGCCTGTTTGTGCTCTGCGCCCCGCATTTGGACGTGGGCGGCTGGCATAACTCCGCTCAGATCGCCGACTCCGCCGGCCGCCGCCTGCTGCTCGCCTACCGCAACGGGACCTGGTTAGCGATCGCCGCCTCGGTGGATCTCCTCCACCGTTCCGCCGGTTACGTGGGATCGAGCGACGGCTGGACCGATCTCGCCCGCCATCTGCAGCCGACTTGGAACTTCGATTGCGCGCTCGATGGCAACGTGGCCCTGACGGCCGAACTGGACCTGCGCGCGGCGTCAAAAAACAGTTCCACTGAGGCAAGCGTGAACGGCAAGGAGTTCACCGTGGCGCTGGGGTTTGGCGATACCCAGCACGCCGCCGTCAACGCCGTGCTGCAAGGGTTGGGGCAGCCGTTCGCGGCGGCGCGCGCGCGGTTTGTCGATCAATGGGAGCGCACGCGCCACCACCGGCTTGCACTCGAGCCGCACTCCGGCGATGGCGGCCAGACCTATCACCGTAGTGTCAGTCTGCTGCTCGCCCACGAGGACAAGACCTATCCCGGCGCGCTGATCGCCTCGCTGAGCATTCCCTGGGGCGAAGCCAAGGGGGACGAGGACCTGGGCGGCTATCACTTGGTGTGGACGCGGGACTTGGTGCAGAGCGCGACTGGATTGCTGGCCAGCGGTGACCGCTTCACCGCCCGGCGCGCGCTCATTTATCTCGCCACCTCGCAGCACCCCGACGGCGGCTTCGCCCAGAACTTCTGGATCAACGGTACGCCCTACTGGCAGGGCATCCAGCTCGATGAGGTGGCGTTCCCCATCGTGCTCGCCTGGCGGATGCGCCATGAGCCGTTGCAAAGTGGCGAGTCCTGCCTGGAGGGGTTTGACCCCTATCCCATGGTCGCGCGCGCGGCCGCCTACCTGATGCGCCACGGCCCGGCCACGCAGCAGGAACGGTGGGAGGAGGCAGGCGGTTACTCTCCCTCCAGCTTGGCCGTGCAGATTGCGGCGCTGGTGTGTGCTTCCGAGTTCGCCCAGGGGGCCGGCGACGCCGCCCTGGCGCAACTCTGCCTCGACTATGCGGACTTCCTCGAATCCCACCTCGAAGCCTGGACCGTCACCACCGAAGGCGCGCTGCTGGCCGGCGTCGCGCGGCATTACATCCGCATCAACCCAGCGCCCCTGTTCGATGCCGGCGCCAACGAGGACCCCAACGCGGCGGTGCTGCACATTAACAACCAGCCGCCGGGGCATCCGAACGCGTTTCCGGCGCGTGACATCGTGGACGCCGGTTTTCTTGAGCTGGTGCGCTACGGCGTGCGGCGCGCCGGCGACCCGCTGATCGAGGATTCGCTGCGTGTGGTGGATGCCGTGCTCAAGGTGGAGACGCCGTTCGGCCCCTGCTGGCGCCGCTACAACCACGACGGCTATGGGCAACGCGCCGATGGCGGACCCTTTACCGGCTGGGGACAGGGCCGGCCCTGGCCGCTGCTCACCGGCGAACGCGCCCATTACGAGCTGGCGGCGGGCCGCGACGTCAGCGGTTACATCCGTACCCTGGAGGCGCTCGCCAACCATCTGAACCTGCTGCCGGAGCAGATCTGGGATGAGGCCGATCGCCCCGGTCAGTTCCTCAAGTTCGGCCGGCCGACCGGCAGCGCCATGCCGCTCATGTGGGCGCACGCCGAGTACCTGCGCCTGCTGCGCTCCCGCGCCGATGGGGCGGTGTTCGACCTCATCCCCGCCGTGGCGGCCCGCTACGCCCGCCCGCAGGCCTCCCGCCCCGGCCCCCGCCCCGGATTCGAGGTCTGGAAGCTGCATCGGCAGTTGCCTGCGATCACCCCCGGCACGCGCTTGCGTATCCAACGGGATGCCGCGTTTTTTCTACACTGCAGCCGCGACCAGTGGGCCACGGTCGAGGAGATCCGCTCGACGCCCACCAGTTGCGGCTTCGAGTACGTGGATCTCACCTTCGGCAAAGATCAGCGCGGCCCCTTCCGCTTTACCTTCCGCTATGCGGAGGACGGCCGCTGGCAGGGACAGGACTTTCAAGTTGCAATTTCCCAAGGCGCAATTTCCCGCTAGCCGCAGGCGTTTCATACCGTAAAATAGAAACTTCTATTTCCAACCGGAGGATCGATGAAACTGACGCCTGGCAAGTTGAAGGGAATGAACGCCGTAGCCGACGCCCGCGGGGTGATCGCCGCCGCCGCCATGGACCAGCGCGGCAGCCTGAGCAAGTCTCTGGCCGCTGCCGCCAAGGGTAAGGAAATCACGGCTGCGATGATGGAAGAGTTCAAGGTGTGTGTGAGCCGGGAACTGACTCCCTTTGCCAGCGCGATCCTGCTCGATCCCGAGTACGGCCTGCCCGCCGCCAAGGCGCGCGCCAAGAACGCCGGCCTGCTGCTCGCCTACGAGGAGAGCGGCTACGACAACACCAAGACCGGCCGCCTGCCCGATCTCCTGCCCCATCTGTCGGCTCACCGGTTGCAGGCCGACGGCGCCGATTGCGTCAAGGTGCTGCTCTACTACACGCCCTTCGACAAGCCCGAGGTCAACGACATCAAGCACGCCTTCATCGAGCGCGTGGGCGCCGAGTGCCGCGCCGTCGATATCCCGTTTTTCCTGGAGTTCGTGGGCTACGATCCCGCCGGCGGCGATGAGAAGGGCGTCGAGTACGCGCGCCGCAAGCCGGAGATCGTGGGCAAGACCGTGGCCGAATTCAGCAAGGACCAGTACGGCGTGGATGTGCTGAAGATCGAGATTCCGGTGAACACGAAGTGCGTCGAAGGGATCGCCGCCTTCCAGGGCCAGAAAGCCTACAGCAAGGCCGAGGCGCTGGATCATTTCCGCGCCGTGGCGGCGGCCGCGCGCCGGCCGTTCATCTTCTTGAGCGCGGGCGTGAGCAACGCCGAGTTCAACGAGAGCTTGGCGCTGGCGGCCGAATCGGGTGTCGCCTTCGCTGGCGTGCTCTGCGGCCGCGCCACCTGGAAAGACGGCATCGCCGTCTACGCCGGGCAGGGCCGGGAGGCGTTTGAGAAGTGGCTGCGTACCGAAGGCCGGGCCAACATCGAAGCCGTCAACCGCAGCCTGCAGGCGGCGAAGCCCTGGTTCGCCTTCTACGGGGCCAAAAGCGCGGCAGCGCTGGCCTAAAGCTCGTATCGTCATGGCCACGGCAACGGCACCGCTGGGTATCTACCTGGCGGTGCCGTTCTGCCGTAGCAAGTGCAGCTTCTGCAACTTCGCCAGCCAAGTCTACGCTCCCGGCATCTACGCCGAATACGCCGCCCTACTGGCGCGTGAAATTGCGCTCACCGCCGCCGCTACCGGTTCCGGTGGCTGCGATCGGCGGCGGGTCGACACCATCTACTGGGGCGGGGGCACGCCAAGCTTGCTGCCGCCGCCAGCCTTGGCCGCGATCCTCGGCGTGCTGGGCGAGCACTTCCAGTTCGAGCCCGACTGCGAGCACACCATGGAGGTGGCGCCGGGCACGCTGACGCCGGAGTTGCTGGACCTGTTGCCGCGGCTCACGCCTCCGGTCAACCGCGTCAGCTTGGGCGTACAGTCGTTTCAGGATGAGGAGACGCGCGCCGTGGGCCGTCTGCACCGGCGCTCCACCGTGGTGGATGACATTGCCCGCCTGCGTGCCGCCGGCATCGCGAACTTCAACCTCGACCTCATCGCCGGCCTGCCGCATCAGACCCCGGCCTCGTGGCGGGAGTCGCTGGGTCTGGCGCTGGAGCAGGAGCCGCCGCACCTGTCGGTGTACATGCTGGAGGTGGATGACGACAGCCGCCTGGGGCATGAATTGTTGGCGGGCGGCGTGCGCTACCACGCCCACCACGTGCCCGACGACGAGGCCATCGCCGATGCGTACGAACTGGCCTGGGAGCGGCTGGCGGCGGCGGGCCGGCCAGGTTACGAGATCTCGAACTTCGCTCAGCCCGGCGCCGAAAGCCGCCACAACCTGAAGTATTGGACCCGCCGCCCCTACCTGGGCTTCGGCGTCGATGCGCACTCGCTCGTGGATGCGCCCTTGCCAGCACGCTACGCCAACCCCGACACGCTGGCGGCCTTTAGCGAGCCGCTGCGCCAGGGCCGGCTGCCGCGCGGCGCCGCCGCGCCGGTGAGTGCGCGCGCGGCGGCGGAAGAGTTTCTTTTTCTCGGCCTGCGCCTCGCCCGGGGATTGGACCGGGAGGCGATCGCCGCCGCCGCCGCGCCCGTCCCCGGCTACGCCGAGTGGCTGGAGCCGCGCTTCCAGGCCCAGCTCGCCGCGGGCCTGCTCGAGGAGCACGAGGGCCGCATCGTCCTCACGCCCCGCGGCCGCCTGCTCTCCAACCGCGTCTTCGCCGAGTTCCTGGCGTGACGCTGGCCTGGGCGCGGCCCGCGCCATTTTCCGGTCTGTGCCATATGGCCGCGCATGGAGCGTGCAATCGACGAACTGGCCCGCGACCCCGCTCACGGCGCTCAAGGGTTCCGAGTGGAAAGGATGCTTCCGGAAGCGCGTCGGCGATTACCGCATGATCTTCACGCTCGACCATGATGCCCACGCCGTAATGGTTCTTGCCGTGCTCCGGCGGTCGGAAAAGACGTACCGATAAAGCCCCTCCATGGCCAATCCTGTCCGAAACAGCTGGACAGACGACGTGGTCGAGGCGGCCGGGTGGCTGCGATCGCGGGGGAATACGGCGTCGCCTCTACCACAAATAATCGGCACCACTGCCGCATGGCCGGCCTAGGCCGCCGGCGTCGACGTGCGTTCCAGCGCGGCCCGGTCCCAGTGGCCGAGGGTGGCGGCGGCGGCGTAGGTGCTTTGGCAGAAATCCAATAACGCTGCCGTGGGCGAGGAGGCGGCGCGCACCTGCTCGTAGTCGAGGATGAACTCGCCTAGTTGGGCGTGGTAGTAGGCCCCCGCGGGGCGTGCGGGCACGGCGCCGAAGCCAGCGGGCTCGGGAGCCGCGTAGGCGTAAAAGCTCGCCGCCTGCATCGGGCCAGCGCTGTTGCCGGGCCAGAAGCCGACGCTGCTGACTTCGTGGGAGTAGGCTTCGCGGGTGATGGTATCGGCGTCCGGGCGGGCGGGCGCGCGCCGGCCCGAGAACCGCGTCACCGCCAAATCAAAACTGCCCCAAAAAAAATGCACGGGGCTGGACTTGCCGATAAAGCCGGCGCGGAACTGCTGGAAGACGCGAGCGGCGCTGCGCAGGATGGCCCAGAGCACGCGCGCCACCTCCGGATCGTAGGCGGTGTGCTCCTGGTCCTGGTCGAAGCGCACCGCGCCGGGGATTTCGACCGGCATGGGCCAGAAGCGCACACGCACGCCAGCCGTATCCAGCAGGGCCAGGAACTTGCGATAGAACTCCGCCATCGGCTGGGGGCGGAGATCCTGTGTGAAGGCGCGGCCATTGGAGAGGCGCAGGACCAATTGCTGCGTGATGAAGTCGAATTCGATTTCGACGGAATGCTGGCCATAGGGCATGGCCGAGGTGGTGAGGCCGCGGGCGCTGACGTACAAGGGGACGTTCCACCAATGGTTGACCTGGGGCGTGAGCGCCAGGCGGACTTTGCCCACCATTTGCGTCCAGAGGTGCAGGGTGGCGCAGGTGTCCAGCCAGCCGGCGAGGCGGGCGCTGGGCCAGCACACGGGATCATCGCCGCTCGGGCCGCGGTTGCGCTCAGGGGTCACTGCGGAAAGGGAATCTTCCATGCGTGGTTGGACGCACGGGAGGGGGACGGGGATTCATGGGTCGATGGCGAGCCGTCCGGGCTACTCTGAAAGCATGCGCGGACGTTTTACCCCCAAGGGACTGAATGAGGTGGAGGAGATGCAGGGCCGGGGCGTGGCCTCGGCGGTGGACTTGCGCAGTGACTCGGTCACTCGGCCCACGGTGGAGATGCGGCGCGCGCTGATGGCCGCCGAGGTGGGCGACGATGCCTACGGCGACGATCCCACCGTCAACCGGCTGCAGGCGCGGGCGGCGGAGTTGTTGGGGCAGGAGGCGGCCCTGTTCGTTCCCAGCGGCACCATGGCCAACCAGATTGCGGCGCACCTGCACACGCGCCCCGGCCAGGAGATCGTCTGCGAGGCGCGGGCGCATATCTACACCATGGAAGGAGCGATGACGGCGGTGCTGTCGGGGTGCCAGTTCCGTCCGGTGGAGGTCGCCTCGGGGCGGCTGACGTGGGGGGCAGCGGAGCCGGCGCTGCGGCTGGAGGGGACGCTGATCGCCCCCGAGCGCCAGCCCACCACCGGGCTGGTGGTGGCGGAGAATACCCACGCCGCCGCCAGCGGCGCGGTGACGACGGTGGCGATGGGCGCGGATCTGTGCCGGCGGATGCGGGCGCTCGGGGTTCCGGTGCACCTGGACGGAGCGCGGCTTTTCAACGCCGCCACCGCGCTAGGGGTGGAGGTGCGCGCCTTGGCGGAGGGGTTCGATTCCGTGATGGTGTGCCTGGCCAAGGGGCTGGGCGCGCCTGCGGGCGCGGTGCTGGCGGGGCGGGGCGCGTGGATCCGGCGTGCCCGCGGGGTGCGGCAGCGGCTGGGGGGCGGGATGAACCAGACCGGGGTGCTGGCTGCGGCCGGGTTGGTGGCGCTGGAGAAAGGGCCCGAGCGCCTAACCGAGGACCACGCCCTGGCGCGACGGTTGGCTGAGGGCGCCGTCATGATCGCCGGGGTGAGGTGCGATTTGGACGCGGTAGCGACCAATATCGTGATCGTCGATGTGACTCAGACTGAATTTACGGCCCAGCACGTCGCGGCTAAGCTGTTGGAACGCAATGTCTTAGTCCACGCGCTCGATGTGGGCCGCCTGCGTCTGGTCACCCACCGGGACTTGGATACCGCACGCTGCGACGAGGCCCTGTTCGCCCTCCGCGCCGTGATCGAGCGGGAGTGAGGTGGCGAGATAGTAAACCACAGTCACAAAATAATTTTGCGTTGGCCGCTATAATTATGGCATGTCTGATGGCAACGTTGCCGATAGTGTGTAACGATTCATGTGTTTGGGCGAATGTTGGGCGCGCGGGCCCGGGCCCGTAGCGTCTGGATGTGCAAGCGGGCCGGTCGTGCTGGGGCATAGCTGCGATGCTGGTGCCCTCCCCGGAAACGAACAGGAGAATTGAATCATGCGGCAACACCTGAAACACCGACCCACCC
>JANWJU010000100.1 GCA_025451775.1 Terriglobales bacterium | reverse complement strand
GGCTGGCCCAATTACGGACACGACGCGGGGGGCGAGCGCTACTCGCCCCTCACCCAAATCACGCCCGCGAATGTGAAGCAGTTGGGCGTGGCGTGGACCTTCAACACCGGCGAGACGGACCGCTCCTACGAGATGACGCCGCTGGTGGTGGACGGCGTCATGTACGCCACCACGCCCAGCGAGCAGGTGGTGGCGCTGGATGGCGTGACTGGCAAGAAGATTTGGGAGTACGATCCCCACGAGGCGCGGGTGCGGACCAATCGCGGCGTCTCCTATTGGCCCGGTGATGCCCAGCACGCGCCGCGGATCGTGCTGGCCACCTCGGGCGACGGGCGGATCATCGAACTCGACGCCAAGACGGGCGTGCCGGTGGCGAGCTTCGGGAAAGAGGGCTCGGTGGTGGTGGTCGATGGACTGGTCCCGCCCGGGCAGGAAGCCCGGGGCTACGGGTTCACCTCGCCGCCGGCGATCTACAAGGACCTGATCATCCTCGCCCCCGATTTGCAGGAAGGGCCGAGCCACGGCCTTCCGGGAACGGTGTCGGCGTTCAACGCCATCTCCGGCAAGCTGGCTTGGCGCTTTTATCTGACCGCGCAGCCGGGCACGCCCGGCGGCGATAGCTGGGGGCCGGGCGGCACCAAGGATCGCTCGGGACCGGCGGCCTGGGCCGGCATCACGGTCGATGACCAGAGCGGGTTGGTGTTCGTCAACACCGCCAACCCCGCCGACAGCTATTACGGCGGCGACCGTCCGGGCGACAATCTCTACTCGGTCTCTCTGGTCGCGTTGCATGTGGCCACAGGGAAACTGGATTGGTATTACCAGACCGTGCACCACGATCTCACCGATACCGACATGGCCGGGCAGCCGGTGCTGATTCCGGCAGCGGGGCCGAACCATGTGCCGGCGGTGGCGACGATCTCGAAGCAGTCGCTGCTGTTCATCCTGAACCGGAAAACGGGCAAGCCAATCTTCGGCGCGGTGGAGAAGCCGGTGGTGCAGAGCGACGTGCCGGGCGAGCACTCCTCGCCGACGCAGCCGTTCCCGGTGCTGCCGCCGCCGCTGGCGATCCAGAGCGCGACGCCGGCGGACGTGTCCACGGTGACGCCGGAGTCGGAGGCGTACTGCAAGCAGCAGTTCGCCGGATACAAGAATTTTGGGCCGTATACGCCGTTCATGCTGGTGCCGACGGTAAAGTTTCCATCCTCGGTGGGCGGGGCGAACTATGGCGGGATGAGCTACGATCCGGCGTTGGGGTACATTTTCGTCAACGTCAGCGACCTCGGCAATAAGGGGCAGATGTTCGCCTCGGACAAGATGCCAGCCCGGCGCGGTGGTTTCGGCCGCAGTGGCGCCCGGGGCGGGCGAGGCGCGGTTGCTGGGCGTGCCGGCGCACCGGCGGGCGAACGCGGCGGTGAACGCGGCGGTGGCCGGGCGGCGCCACGGGAAACCATGCCCTACCGCAATCCCGACGTGGGGCAGCGCTTTGTCGATGATAATGGCTATCCCTGCCAGCAGCCGCCGTGGGGCACGCTGTCGGCGGTGAACGTACACACCGGCCATATCGCTTGGCAGGTGCCGCTTGGCGACTACCCCGAGCTGACGGCTTTAGGCGTGAAGCAGACGGGCACCCCCAATATCGGCGGCACCATCACCACCGCCTCGGGCTTGGTCTTCGTGGCAGCCACCATGGATGGTGATTTCCGCGCCTTCGATGCCAACACCGGCAAGCAGGTTTGGCAGACGGCGCTTGACGGTTACGGCGTGGGCACGCCCATGACGTATGAAGGCAGCGATGGCAAACAGTATGTCGCCATCGCCACCGGCGGGCCGGGCAGCTTGCGCGGCACCCATCATGAGGTGGGTGCGGCGCCCAACCGCATTGTGGTCTACGCGGTGGGGGCGACGGGGACGCTGCCGGCGCCGACGCCGGGCGCGGCTGAGGCCTCACCGGTCGCGCCGGCGCCTGCGGCGGCATCGGTGAGTGGGGCGGCGGGGGCACTGCCAGCGGGTGCGGGGCGCGTTTTGGTCCAACAGGTATGCTCGCAGTGCCATAGCCTCGATACGGTCACCAGTGTGCACCAGAGCCAGGACGCGTGGACCGCGACCGTCAACGACATGGTTGGCCGCGGCGCCCAGCTCACCAACGCGCAAGTGGCGGAGGTCGCCAAGTACTTAGCCGATCACTACGCCGCGGCGCATTAGACTATTCCCAATGATTAGCCGGCGCAAGATGATAGGCCTTCTAGGGATGTCCGGCGCCGGCGCCGCAGCCGGTCTGGTGGGCAGCGCCGCGCAGACGGCCCAGACCCAGAACGGGCGGCAATACGCCCCCGGCTCGCTCAATTACGCGCAGATGGACGGCATGGCCAACCCACGCCGTCCGGGGCGCAAGAACCTGCTCGCCTGGGCGCCAATGCGCAACGGCTTCCAGCACGATTCGGTTTCGCACGCCCTGTCCACCATCGAGCACCTGGGTTACGTCTCCCAGCTCTACGACACCTACATCCACACCGACTCGCAGCCCGTCACCAAGCATGGCTTGTTCGGCAGCGATGGCCAGGTCGTCTACGGGCCCGATCTGAACGATTTCGACGCCATCTTCTTTTTTGGCGTGCGCGAGATCGATCTCACTGCCGAGCAGCGCGCCGACCTGCTCTCGTTCATCCATGATGATGGCAAGGGCTTCGTGGGCGTGCACACGGCGACCACGGCGTTTTTATCCTGGCCGGAGTTTGGCGAGATGCTGGGCGGGCGATTCGTGGATCACCCGTGGAAAATCATCACCGCGCCCATCATCGTGGAAGATCGAACTTTTCCAGCAACCAATTTCCTGCCGCCGGTGTTCATGCTCACCGACGAGATGTACCAAAACCGGGATGTGGACCGGAAGAAGGTCGATGTTGTTCTCCGGCTCGACACCCGCCATCTCAACCTGAAGCAGCCCGACATTGTTGACAAAAGCGGCGATTTCCCGCTGGCCTGGGCCAAATCCTACGGCAAGGGACGGGTGTTTTACTCAGCGTTGGGGCATGACCGCGCCACTTGGGATATTCCCGATATCCAGCGCATCTGCTTCGAGGCGGTCAAGTGGTCGTTGGGCTTGAGCGGCCATCCCAGCATCGCGCCGCACCCGGAGCGCCCGGCGGCCAGCGCACCGGTGAACTTGGCAGGACCCTTGCCACCCTGTGGGCCAGCGTGGGCGATGGAAACTTCGAAAGGAAAATGATGAGACTCAAAATGACGATGCTGGGGGTGGCGGCGGCTTTTTTGACCGTAATCCCGTTCGCCGCGGCGCAACAGCCTGCGGCGCCGGCGCCAGCCTCGGTCGCGCCCAAAGTCGCGCCCGGCACCTATCCCTGGCCGCAGGGCGATCCCACCGGTGGGCGCAGTTTCGGCGGTGCCGCGCCGACGCCCAGCAACATGAAGCGGGTGCTGATCTGGGCCGATACCCGCAACGGCATCGCGCAGCACGACATGGTGTCGCATGCGGCCGCCGTGATCGAGGAGATGGGCTACGAAACCGGCACCTACTACAGCTACATCCGCACCGATTCCAACATCGTTTCCTATCACCCCAAGATGACCACGGGGCAACCTGCGAGTGGCGGGCCCAGCCTGGCTAATGTGGATGCCATTTTTTTTCTTGGCCACCGTGAGGTGCCGATTGACGCCGCGCAAAAGGCTGAGTTGCTGCAGTTTGTGAAGAACGGCGGCGGGTTGGTGGCGGCGCACATGGCGTTGACGGCCTTTGACTCCTGGCCGGAGTGGGACAACCTGCTGGGCGGGCGGTTCGATTCGCATCCCTGGGGCCAGCCCATGGCGACGGTGATTGTCGAGGATCCTGATTTCCCCGGCATGCAGTTTTTCCCGCAGGTGTTCTCATTCCGCGACGAGTTCTATCAGGCCAAGGATTTTTCGGTCACGGATAGCCGGGTGCTCATGCGCTTGGACCCGGCCAGCCTGGACATGTCCGCACGGGGCGTGAACCCCGCCGACGCGCCTTACCCGATCACATGGGCGAAGACGTACGGCAAGGGCCGGGTGTTTTACTCAACCTTTGCCCACGATGCCGGGACCTGGGATAACCCGGCAGTCCGGCGGATGTATTTCGGGGCGATGCAGTGGGCGTTGGGTTTGAAGGACGCCGATGTGACGCCGCGTCCGGTGTCGACCACAGTGCCGCCGCCACCGACGCGGGGCGGGTTCGGACGTGGGCGGGGTGGCCGGGGCGGACGCCCGGGACCCGGGCGTCCAGGGCCGGCCGCCGGCCGCTAGCCTGACCGGGAGGGTTTGCAATTCGCCGCCAGCGCGCCGCGCTGGCGGCGAATTGCGTTCTGGGCCTCGCTGTGAGTGATAATGTGTTCGGCGAGCCGAAAGAGCTGATAAGGGAGTGAGGTCCGGACGATGCAAATGGCCAAAAGATTGTGTGTCCTGATTCTAATGGCGGGCTTCGGGTTGAGTGCCTGGGCGGCCTCGGTGTTCACCACCCGGCCGGATGATCCCCATGCCGTCTACCTCGCCGCGCCGGAGTTTGCCGTCAAGGGCGATGGCGTCGCCGATGACAGCGCCGCGATTCAGGCGGCGATCGATCAGGCGCAGAAGAATCGGGAAGGAATCGTCTTTATTCCCTCGGGCCGGTACCGGCTGACGCGGACCATCTATATCTGGCCTAGCGTGCGGGTGATTGGATACGGAGCCACGCGTCCGGTGTTGGTGCTGGGACCGAACACGCCCGGGTTTCAAACGGACGAAGGCGTCATGGTGATGTTCACCGGCTTCCGGCCGGGAACCGCAGGGTTCTTCGGCGGAAGGACGCCGCGCGTGGCGTTCCCGCCGCCGGGGAGCGTGCCTCCCGACAACAACATTTCGGATGCGGGACCGAGTACCTTCTACTCGGCGATCAGCAATATCGATTTTGAGATCGGCGCCGGCAATCCGGCCGCGATCGCCATCCGGTCGCACTTCGCCCAGCACTCCTACCTCAGCCATCTGGATATCCATGTGGGTAGCGGGCTGGCCGCGCTCACCGAGATCGGCAACGAGGCCGAGGACCTGCACATCGACGGCGGACGCTACGGCATTGTGACCGACCATACGTCACCAGCGTGGCAGTTCACGCTTATTGACTCGAGCTTCACCGGGCAGCGCGAGGCCGCGATCCGGGAACACATGGCGGGGCTGACGCTGGTGCATGACAGTTTCGCCAACATGCCGGTGGCGATCGCGATCGATCCCGGCTACTCCGATGAGGTGTGGGTGAAAGACAGCCGGTTCGAGAACATCTCGACCGCCGGCATCATCATCAGCAACGAGCAAAACCCGCAGACCGAGATCGGCTTTGAGGATGCGGTGCTGCACAACGTCCCCACTTTTGCGCAATTGCGCGAGAGCGGCAAGAAGATCGCCGGCAGGGGCGCGACCTACCGGGTGGCGGATTTCAACTACGGTGTGATTGTTCCCGGCGAAGGCCGCACGGGGACGATCGGCATGATCTATCACGCCACGCCCTTGTCCGCGATGCCGGCGCCGCGTCCGGATGCGATTCCAGCGCTGCCGCCGACCAGCGCCTGGGTCAACGTGCATACCCTCGGAGTGATCGGCGATGGCACGACCGACGACACGGCCGCCATCCAGAACGCCATTGACAGCCATCGCGTGCTCTACTTTCCCAGCGGCGACTACCGCGTGACCCACACGCTGATGCTCAAACCGGATACGGTGTTGATCGGGCTGCATCCGACGCAGACGGTCTTCGACCTGCTGGATTCGACGCCCGGCTACCAGGGCGTGGGCGCACCTAATCCGGTGGTCGAAACGCCACGGGGCGGGTCGAACATCATGACCGGCATCGGCATCATCACCGGCGATATCAATCCGCGCGCCGTGGGTCTGCTGTGGAGGTCCGGGGCGAGTTCGCTGGTCGACGATGTCCACTTCGCGGTCGGGAACCAGGGCGGGAGGATCAACCGTCCACCCGCCGGCCCTTCCGGCCCGGGGGCCGGCCGGGGGAACGCCGCATTCATTCCGCGCGCCAATCCGGCCGCGCATTGGGATGGCAAGTATCCCAGCCTTTGGGTCACCGATGGCGGCGGCGGCACCTTTGCCGACAACTGGACGCCGGATACGTTCGCGCAAGCCGGTTTTTACGTCTCCTATACCAGCACGCCGGGGCATGTGTATCAGCTCTCGAACGAGCATCACGTGCGCAACGAGATCAAGCTCGACCACGTCCAGAACTGGGACTTCGACGCGCCGCAGACCGAGGAAGAGTCGGCCACGAGCCCGGAATCGGTGTCGCTCGAGATCGACGATTCCAGCAACATTACCATCGCCAACTACCACGGCTACCGGGTGACCCGCAGTATCGCGCCCTTTCCCGCGGCGGTGCGGCTTTACAACGATCACGACATTCATTTCCGCAACGTGCATGTGAACGCCGAGAGCGGTTACGGGATTTGCGATGCCAACGGCTGCGGGACGTTTTTACGGGCCAGTAAATATCCCTTCGCCAATTCCATCCAGGACATGACCCATCACCTGGAAGTGCGGGAGCGGGAGTTCGCCGTGCTGGATATCCCGGCTGTTCCGGCAGTACCAGCCGCGGATTCCGCCGCGGCGGTGCTGGCGCCCGGAACCAAGGTCAAAAAGCTGGAAGACGGCTTTTACTCGATCTCCGGCGCCACCGTCGACGCGCACGGCAAGCTGTACTTCGTCGACCGCCATCAGCAGCGTATTTTCGGTTTGTCGGCGCAGCAGGGACTGACGGTCGAGCGGGACAACGCGCTGGACGCGGTGAACCTGGCGGTGGACAAGTCGGGCGATTTGATCGTCATGTCCTCCGACGGCCCGGCGGGGACGGTGTATGCCTTCAAGCCGGGATCGCCGGAGACCGATCTCACCCTCCTCAAGCCACAACCCACCACGCCGCGGCCCAACGCCAAGGCGGTGCTCCCCGTCAACTATTGGAACAATGGTGAGTTCAGGAACTGGCTCAACTTCAAGACTTGGACCTACACCACCTGGGCGCAGATGTTCGTCCAGGATGTGGGCACGGCGAAGGCGGAGGAGTATGTTTCCCCCGACGGCAGCGTGTTCCTGCCGGCGGGGCGCGTCTTCCAGCAAGGTCCACCGGATGTGACCGGGTGGCGCTTCTCCGATAATCTCGACACCTATGGGTTCGTCGAAGGCCAGCCTGGGCAGCGCGTCTATGTGAGCAGCGAGTCGGAGGACATCACCTACAGCGGGGTGGTCGGCGCGGATGGCACGCTCAGCGATCTGCGGCCGCTCGCGGCCCGCGGCGGCGAAAGCGTGGCGGTCGATGGCCACGGCAATGTCTACGTCGCCAATGGGCAGATTTTTGTCTATGCGCCCAGCGGCAAACAGATTGGCGAAATCGACGTGCCCGCGCGTCCCATCGAGTTGGTGTTTGGCGGCGCCGAGGGCCGCAGGCTGTACATCCTGACGCACCACACGCTGTACAGCGCGCAGGTGCGCTGACCCTAAACGGCGCGCTGGTCGAAGCGGGTGACGGGGTCGAGCAGCATCCAACTCAGGGCGGCGGGCAGGTACATGCCGGCCATGATGAGGATGAACAGGTGCCAGTTGCCGCCGGTCCAGTGCAGGATGAAGCCGGTGAGAGTGGTGGCGATGAAGCCGGAGATGTTGGCGGCGGTGTTCATCAGGCCGGAGATGGTGCCGGCGAATTCGCCGCCGACGTCCATGCAGGCGGCCCAGCAGGTGGGCACCGCCCAGTCGTTGAAAAACGCCGAGAGCGCCATCATCAGCACCACCATGCCCACGGCGGGCATAAAGGCGGACAGCGCCAGCCCGACCGAGGCGCCCAGCATGCCGGTCGCTCCCAGCCATCGACGGGTGCGGCCGAGGTCGCCGGTCCAAGAGGTCAGGTACACGCTGATGAAGCCGCAGAACAGCGACCCGGCACCGTTGAACAGCAGCGGCCAGACGGCGTACACCGCCGTCTGCGTCAGCGACAGGTGGAAGACGTCGTGCAGGTAGGTGGGGAACCAGGTGATGAAGAAATACCAGCCAAACGACAGGCAGAAATACTGGACGCAGAGCAGCTGCACCGAGCGGCAGCGGAGGATGGCGCCCCAGGGAGTATCGGAGGCCTTGGCGGGCGGGCGCACGGGCGGGATGAGGGCGAGCTCGGCGGCGTTGACCGCGGGGTTGTCGCCGGGGCGGTCCCGGTACCAGGCGTAAAACAACGACGTCCACACCGCGCCGAAGCTGCCCAGCACCACGAAGGCCCAGCGCCAGCTCATATATTGGAGCAGGCCCACCACCAGTAACGGCGCGGCGGCCCCGCCCCAGCGCGCCGCGGCCCACATCCAGCCTTGGGCCCGGACGCGCTCGTCGCGCGGCAGCCAGGTGGTCATGGCACGGGTGATGTTGGGAAACCCGCCGGCTTCACCGGCGCCGAACAAGAGCCGCGCCACCCATAAGGACCAAAAACTCCACATGGCGCCGGTCATGGCGGTGAACACCGACCAGGCGGTGACGATGCGGATCAGCACGCGGCGCGGGCCGATCAGGTCGCCCAACCATCCACTGGGCAACTCGAACAAGGCGTAGCTGAGGGCGAAGATGCCCAATACCGAACCCAGCTCGATGGTGCTGAGATGCAGGTCGCGCGCGATGAGCGGCGCCGCCTGCGCGATGGCAATGCGGTCGAGGTAGCTGAGGACGGCCAAGCTGACGGCGAACCCGACCACGCCGCGCCGGACGTGGGTGGGGGGCATGGCGGCGGCGGGTACCGGCGGGGCCGGCTGCGGGGTGGCGTCGAGCATCTTAGGTCGCAGTGTAGGCCCAAATCGGGCGGACCGCCATGGTAAAGTGAGAGGATGCCGCGCGACCGCCGCGGCGGTGTGGCGCCATCGTCTAGCGGTTAGGACGTCGCCCTCTCAAGGCGAAGATCGCGGGTTCAAATCCCGCTGGCGCTACCAAACTTCCCAAGCCCTTCAGCGTGGCCCCCGCCGTGTAAAGATGATAGCTGAGGTGAGCGACCATGGCGGAAACGGCGGCGCCCCGGGCGGCGATCACAAACATCATGGTAATGACCGATTTCTCTCCGGCTTCGGAGGGAGCGCTGCGCTACGCCGCCGGCTGGGCGCGGCGGCTGCACGCCGCCGTCCAGGTGGTGCATTTCATGCGCCCAGCCAGCTTTAGCCTGGCCGGCGACGCCTATGGGCAGTTGATGGAACAACTTTGGAAGGATAGCCAGGAGGGGCTGGACGCGATCGAGGCCGGCGGCGTGCTGAGCGGCGTGGCCCACGCCACGCGGTTGCATCCGGGCGATATTTGGGATGGCCTGCCGGCCATGGTGACCGAGTGCGGCATCGATTTGATCGTGCTGGCTACCACCGGCCGCACGGGTTTGAGCAAGGTCATGCTGGGCTCGACCGCCGAGACGGTGTTTCGAACGATGCCCTGTCCGGTGCTGGTGCTGGGCCCGGGCGCCGGCGCTTACGCTAGCTTCGAGGTGCCGCGTTCGGTGCTGCTGGCGACTGACATTGGCGCCGCTACCCCGGGCGCCGTGCGCCATGCCGTGGCGCTGACCGAGGCCGCCGGTGCGTCCCTGCACGCCCTGTACGTGCTCCCGCCCACCGATGAAACGTACACGCCCGGCGTGGCCGCGGCCGAACACGCCGAAGCGCGGTTGCGGGCGCTGC
>JANWJU010000099.1 GCA_025451775.1 Terriglobales bacterium | reverse complement strand
GGTCAATCAACGGGGCGCGCGGCAGCTTGCTGAAATCGACCCGAGCCATGCCCGAGATGACGCCCGATTGGGCCGCCAAATGAAGATTGGACACGCCCACCGGCAGCCGCGCCGCGCCCGCGCCGGCGAAGTAGGCGTCGGCGTCGGCATCGCTGATGGCAACATCGTGGTGGGGTCCGGACGAGTGGGCGAATTGAGCGATGAGCGCCAGCGATGCCGGCAACGCGCCTCCCGACTGCGCGGTGGCGAGCAAGCCCACCGCCAGCAACAGGATCAGAACTCTCATGGCCGCCGCCCCGGCCGCGGCCGGCCGGGGTGTCCCGCGAGCGGCGCCGACCGCAGATGGAGATGGCGTGCGGCCGCGGCGGTGGTACGCCGCGACCCGGAAGGCCGGAGGTCGAGCACGAGTTGCGGCCCGGGCTGCAAACCGGCGCGAGCGCTCCCCTGCCCCTGCCAGCGCTCGCCCTCCGCAATCCAGACCACATCGGTGAGTTGCGCGCTGCCGTGGGCCAAGGCGTAGTGGCCGCTGAAGCGCTGAAACCGGCGTTCGCCGGCAGCGGTGGCCAAGCGCCCATCGCGGAGGTCGAAATCGCCCTCGGCTTGCACCGCTGCGATCTGTAAACTGCCGGACGGACGCACCAGTTGCAGCGTGCCGGATAAGGATCCGCCGGCCCAATCCTGGTAGGGCGTGCCCGTCAGCAGCGTCTGCAGGTCGAGCGGACGCGAGGCGGGCACGGCGCCGGTGATGGCGTACTGTCCGTCGCGAAGCTGACCACGCCCGGCGAACTCGCCGCCAGCCAATTGCAGGCTCAGGTCCGAAGCCTGCCAGGCGCCGGCAGCGCCCGCGAGTTGCATGGCCACCGCGGCGTGGCGTCCGTGCCAGTTCACGTCGTCGAGGCTCACCGTCCCCTGGGCACGGAGGCTCCCGGTCCAGGTGGGCGAGTTGGCGCCAAAAACGCGCTGCATCAGGTCGGCCGAGGGCGGCTGCAGCCATTGCCACAGCGCGGCGGCGTCGAGTTGACGCGCCCGGGCGGTGAACTGCCAGGGCGCCTGGGAGGCCGCCGGCGCCTCGAGCGTGACGGCCAAGCGCGCCGGCACGCTGGCGGCCCTGCCCGCCTGTGCCGCCAGTGCGGCGCCAGGCAACTGCGCGGTGAGCGCGATTTTGGCGGGCAGCGGATCGGCGTAGGTGATCCGCACCCCGGTCAGGTCCAGCCCTGGGCCGTCAGGCGGTTGAAAACGCGCTTTCGACAGCATCGCGAACCCCGACCATCCCACCTCACGCAGCGCCGACCACCGTCCGCTTAAGTCTAAACGAACCTGCGCCACGCCCGACACTGCCGTCGGCCAACGCGAGTGCAACCCGAGCAGCCTATCTAAACTTTGGGATGCAGGGCGGGTGAGTGAAGCCGCCGCAATCTTCACATGAAAACCGTTCGGATCGGCTTGAGCAGAGAGGGTGACCGGCACCGCCCCCGCCGACCCGGCCGTGATGGCGGCGCTGACCGGCGCCAGTTGCAGCTGGCTGCCACGGCCGGCGATCCTCACCTCCGGCACCTGGATCTGCTCCTGACCGCTGGACAACGTCAGGCCGGAGAGCGCCAGGTCGGCGGCCACCTGCGGCTGCCGGTGGCGCGCATCCCACGGCGACCACTGCACGCCGGCGGTGCCGGCGGCCGCGCCCGTCAGCTGCGCGTGCGCCGGCAGACCCGATTTCAGAGCGACCGCAAGCGGCCACAAACTGGCGGCGGGGAGCCCGTTCACGGCCGCATGCAGATCCAGGCTAGGTCCGGAAAAAACGTTTTGGATGCCGCCAGAAATGCGCACCTGCTGCCATCCAGGGTCGCCCAAGCCCGTCAACTCGAACCGGTCCTGGGCGGGCCAATAAATGCCGGCAAAGCTACCCTGTAAGCTCACCGGCGGCGGCATCAGATCCCAGCGCCGCAGCGCCTGCACCGCCGCCGTGCCGCTGATCAGCAAGCCATCGGAATTGGTTGCCGGGGCGATGTGCATCTGTGCGGCTAGCACGCCGTGCACCCCGGCATCATGACCCGCCAGCAGCGCCGATGAGGCCGCCAGATAGGAATCGCCGAGGCGCACTTCGACGCTAAACGGCCGCTGCCGATAGCTCTGCTGCGTCCCCGTTGCCGCTGGCCAGCGCCCGTCCAAGGTCACATTCCCTGTGTTGGAGAGGTTGAGGTCGGTGCGCCCGGGCACGAAGCTGGTTTGCAGCCGCCAACCCTGATCATCCCGCGCCAGCGACCCTTGCACCTGATCCAGGTAGAGCCGGGTTTTGGTTTGATCGAGTTTGAAGTTGATGCGGGCGCCGCTCCAATCGAGATAGGGGAAGGGCGCCACCCCTGGGCCGCGGGCGCCGCCCCTGCCGGGGCGGCTCGCGCGCTCCAACAAGGCCGCAATATTCCAGCGCCCCGCCCGGTTGCGCACCAGGTTGATGCTGGCGTCATCGAGGTGAATGCTGGCGAACTCCAGCCGCCCGGCAAACAGCGGCAGCACCCGCACCGCCGCCGTGGCATCGTCGGCGACGACCATGTCTTCGGCGCCAAAGGCGGGATCGTCGGCCAGGCGCACGTCGTCCAGCTCAACCCCGGGCTGGGGGAACAAGCGCAAGCGTACGGTGTCGGCTTGGACCCTCCGCCCAAGACCAGCTTGGATGGCCGAAAGGATGCGCGCCTGCGCCCCGTGAAGCGTGATGAGTGGGACTAGAAGCCAGCCGGCCAGCAGCACCACCACCGCAAGGCCGGCGCCGCGCCAGCCCCAACCTCTGGTCATCGAGATTTCACCGCAAGCATGATCACCGGCATCTCAGCGGGGCAGGTGCAGCGTGCGCTCCCAGCGCGTACGGGTCGGGGCGTGGATGATGACCGACACCATGCCGCCCAGCCGCTCCATTAGCCCCTGCGCCTCGTAATCACTCTCATCGCTGCGGTAGGACCAGTAAATCACGCTGGGCCGCGCAATCACGTTCGCCGCCGGCACGAAGCCCCAGTAGCGGGAATCCAACGAATTGTCGCGGTTGTCACCCATGCAGAAGTACTCGCCCGGCGGCACCACCACTTCGCCATTCTGCACATAGTTGGGCATCACCGCCGCCCATTGCTCGGAGGTATCAAACAACGGACCGCCATTAGGCCAGTCGTCCCGCCCGGGATCGTAACCTCCGGTATCGATGACGTAGGGTTCAACCAGTGCCTGGCCATTGCGATACACCACGCCGTGAACGAGTTTGATATGGTCGCCGGGGAGGCCAATCAGGCGCTTGACGATGTGTTCGCCCGGTTGCGCGGTAACGTCGGCGGGTGTGGCCATGAATACGACGATATCGCCGCGCTGCAAGGGGCGGTAGGGCAACAGTCCCGGCGCCCACGACGGCGGCGGTGATAGCCGCACACGATCGGCGAGCAGGTGATCGCCAATCAGCAGCGTGTTCTCCATCGAACCGGAGGGAATATCAAACGGCTGCACTACGAAGGTGATGATAAACAGCGCCACCACCAACGTAGGAATCCAGACGCGCAAAAAGCTCTCCGACAAGGGCTTGGGGCTGCGGGCCGGAGCACTGGACGTAGTACTGGCCGATGGAAGCGAGGGCATGTCCACTCAGTTTAGCAGGCCCGCCATAGCCCCGGGAACAGGCCTTACGTCGTGGGGGGAGGGATGAGTTCGGGCCGCGGCAGGACGCCTAAAAACGCCAGTGCCGCGGCGGCGGCTAGCTGCTCGGCGGCCTTCTTGCTGGTGCCGGTAGCGGTGCCGGAATAAAGTCCGCCCAGCGACACCTCAATGGTGAACGTCTTTTCGTGCTCGGGGCCGGTGGAACGCAGGACGCGGTACACCGGCGCCGGGCGTCCCGCGGCGTGGGCCCACTCCTGCAATGCCGACTTGAAGGCAAACTCATGCAAGGCGCCCGGTGGCAGCCGCTCCATGCTGCCCTCCAGGATGAACCGATCGATAAAGCTGGCGGCGGCGGCATAGCCGCCGTCCAGGTAGAGGGCGGCGATGACGGCCTCCATGGCGTTGGCCAGCAGACGCGGTTTGGCCCGGCCTCCAATCGTGTCCTCGGCGTGGCTCAGGCGCAGCTCTGCTCCCAGATGCAGTTGTTGCGCCGCTGCCGCCAGATTGCGGGCGCTGACAATAAAGGCGCGCAGGCGGCTGAGTTGGCCTTCGGGGCTAGCCGGGTAGACCTCGATCAGCCGCTCGCAGGCGCGCAGGCCCAGCACGGCGTCGCCGAGGAACTCCAGCCGTTCATTATCGCCATCGCCGGCGGCGGCCACGCCGGCCTCCAGTTGTTCGTGCCGGAAGGAGCGGTGGGTCAGCGCTTGGCGCAACAATTCAGGACGCTGGAAGCGATGACCGATCCGCCGCTCCAGCTCGTCATCACCCATGCCATGGCTCGTCGTCTAATGGACCGCGGGTGTGCTGGCCGCGCCTGCCGGAGCGGCGCCGCCTGCGGCGGCCTGCAACTGCTGGATCTCTTTGCGATTGGAATCGACCGCGTTCTGCACCGCGGCGTTGCCGGGGGCCGCTTTCTCGGCGGCATCAAGCGAAGCCAGCGCCTGCGGATATTGTTTCATTTCAATCTGCGCCCGTGCCGTGTAGAAGTAATCCTGTGCCTGGTGGGCGGGATCGTCGACGGGGATGGCCTTGGCATATTCGGCCACCGCGGTGGGGTAATCCTTCTTAACCGTGGCGATGCGGGCCAGCGAGCCGTAGGCATCCGCCTCGACCGCATTTTTGGTGTCCTGGGTGAAGGGGCGCCCATTGGCGCTGCCGGCGGCACCGTACTGCTCGGCCAACTGGATGGCCTTCTGATCGTCCTGGGTCGCCTCTTGCAAGCGCTGATCGCGATCGAGATCGGTGTCATGGACGTTCTCGGGGATGATGTCACCCAACGTGGCCAGCGCATACATCTCGTTGGGATTGGCCTTCAGAGCCTGCTCGCCATAGACCAGGCTCTTGGCGTAGTCAGTGTGGGACGGATCCTGATAGAACTGCAGCCCCAGCACGTTCGCCGCCGCGAGGAAATTGCTGGTGGGGAACTTGGTGATGAAGTCGGTGATCGCCGCGTCCAACTCCGCCGGGGTGGTGGTGGGGGCGAGCGCCAGCTTGTTGAGGTTGGTGAGCGCCACCCCCTCTTCCCGGCTCTTCACCCGGGGTGGCGCCGCCGCGGGGGCGGCGGCCGGCGCGGGGGCGGCCGGTGTCTGCGCGACCAGCATGGGCGCCGCCATCAGCAGCGAGCCCAGGATAAGAACGGTTCCGTGTTTTGTCATAAGCGACACTCGAAATTATGCCTTGAATTCAGTTAACAAACCACTGTCTCCGCCGCCTTAGCGGGGCGCCGCCGGGCTCGGCGCCGGGGTTGGAACAGGTGGCGCGGGGGTGGACGGGGCCGAGGGATGAAACGGCGCCTTGATGCCGGCCGCCGCCAGCGCCTTCGATTGCGGGGTATCAGCGCTCGCCAGCGCCGCCTGATAATGGCGGACGGCCTCGGCACGCTGGTCCTCGGCATCGAACAGGCGGCCCAAGTAGATGTTCGACCAGGTGCGCACGTGGGTGTCGGCGGGCGCCGAGTGCGCCAGCGCGTTTTGGAAGCTGGTCACTGCCGTCTGGGCCTGATTGCGCTCGGCTGCCACCTTGCCCAACAGGAAATAAGCCGCGGCATGGTCGGCGTCGGGCTGCTTCAGAGCAGCACCCGCCAGCGTCGCGGCGGCATCCAAATGGCCGCCATCGAGCTGCTGCTGGCCCCGGTCCAAAAGGCTGGCCACGCGGGTGGGCTGCACGTCGTCACTGGCGGCGGGCGCGGGTGAGAATTTCCGGTGCCGGGCCTGAGCACCGATCACCGCCATCTGCGCCGCAAAGGCGGCGGTGGGGTAGAACTCGGCGAAATTCTCCGGCTCGTTGCGATAGGTGGAGAGCTGCTGATACCAAAAGCTGGTCAGCACCAGGCCCTGATTCATGGCCGCTTCGACTTCGGCTTGCTTCTGGAGGGGCGTACCCGGATCCAATTGCAGCTCGACCGCGCGCACCAGGCATTCGGTATAGAACAACTCCGGATCGCGCTTGAACTGAAGTCCCAGCCCCGGCGCCGCCGCCACCGCGGGCAGGATCTCTTGTTCGACGCCGGTGATGACGGCGGGATACTGGGCAATCAGCGGATCGAGTTCGAAGTGCAGGTAGGTGTGGCGCAGTTGATGAATCTGGCCGCTGAGGGCGAGGTTGGTGGCGAAGTAGTAGTTGTCCTCGTAATTGAGCGCGTCGCTCTCGCCGGGCGCCATCATGGGCCCGGGAAAGATGTAGAACCGCCGGGGCGAGTAATCCTGCGGGATGCGGAAAAAGTTGTCGACGGAGCTCAGCGTGGCGCGCGCCAGCACCGTATCCTGGGCCAGCGCCTGCTCATACTGCGGTTGCACGTCCTGCCAGATGGCGGCCAAATTGGCTTGGGAGTAGAACTGCTGCAGCAGCGGCAGCACGTCGGCGACCTCGGTGGCGTTGGGGGGCAGGCCGGCGCGGGGAATGGTGAGCGTGAGCCCGGGCGGGTTGCCCAAAAACAGCGCCAAATCGACGTATTGAGCCAAGTCCTGGCTGGGGTTGGCGAGGTGATGGGTTTGGTAAAAGGCGCGCAATTGCGGCAGTACCGGCACGTTGGGCGCGCTCATGTGCTGGCGGATGGCCTGCCGCAGCGCGGCCGCGCTGATGGTGTCCGCCGCCGCCCCCGCCGCGGGTGTCAGGCCGGCGTCATAGCCGGCGGCGTTCAATGCCGCCAGCACGGCAAAGAGAGTGGAGTTGGAATCGACAACGGTGGAGGTGTGCACGGCCGGCGCCAGCACGGTCGCTGGCGCTGGGCTGGCGGGAGCAGCCTGCGCCCCCGCCACCGTGAGCAGCAGCGCCGCCGCCATACTGGTGGCCACGCCCAACGCGCAACTGCGGGCCAGTTTCGGAGAGAGAAGAGTCACGGCAGGTAGTGTAACCGGAGCCTCGGTCAACCGCGAACATACACCGTTCCGAACGAAACCAGGACGCTGCCCGTGGTGGGCTGGCCGAACATGGTCCGGGCGGGACGGAAAACGCTGAGCAGCAGTTGGTTGTTGAGCCGTCGGATGAGCTGGGGATCGGTGCTCCCGGACACGACGCGGTAGCCGTAGACACGGCCTTGGGCGTCGATTTGGGCATCGATGACGACGGGCGCGATGTTGTAGAGGCCGGTGCTGCTCAACTGCGGCGGGGTGGCCATCCCCAAGGGGACGTCGGGCAGCATGGGACTGACCTGTTGCGTCCGCACGCCGCCGGCCAGGGCGGTGAACAGCACCAGCGCGGCCACCGTACCCACGGCGGTGGGCAGCGCCAAGGCGCGGATAGCGGACGCCCAGCGCAGCCGCCAGTAATGCCAACGCTGATGCCGGACCGAGTAGTGCGAGGCGGCCACCCGCAACCGCAGCGCCATCTGAAGCGGCGGCTCGGGCAGCGCCATGGACTCCAACGCCCGCATCTGCCGGCCCAAGGCGCGGTACTGGTGCAGCCGCCCGGCGCAGCCGGCACAGGACTCGAGGTGATGGATCAGCGCCCCGCCGGCGCTGGGCTCCAGTTCCCCATCGAGGTAGGCGGAGAGCGCCGGCTGCACCGCGGCACACTCCGGACGCAGGGGGATCACAGCACCCTCCCTTCGGCCACGGCGGCGCCTTGAGCATGAGCACCAGCGGGCGCGGCTTCGCCCGCGCCCGCGGTCGCAGCCTCATAGGCCACACGCAGCATCTCCCGGCCGCGGAGCAGCCTCGATTTCACCGTGCCCGCGCGCGCCTGCGTGATCTCGGCGATCTCGTCGTAGCTGAAGCCCTCGACCTCGCGCAGCAACAGCGCCGCGTGGAAGGGCTCCGGCACCGCGTCCAAGGCCCGCTGCAGCCGATCCCGCAGTTCGTGGCGCAGCGTCAAGCCCAGCGGCGATTCGCCCCCGTCGGCGAGCCGCTCGGCCCAGCACGCGCCCTGCCTGTCCGCACCCGCCGCCGCCGGAGGCGGAGTCTCGACGTTGGCCTCGATGGAAACCTCCTGCCGCTTGTGCCGCCGCCACCAGCGGCGATGGTTGCTGGTTTCGTGCAACGCGATCTGGTACAGCCAGGTCTTCAAGCTGCTCTTGCCCTCAAAATGCGCCGCCGACCGGAAAACCTTCAAAAATATCTCCTGCAGGACATCGGCAGCTGCATCCTGGTCCCCCAGAATGCGCGACACAAACCGGTACAACGGCCGGTGATAGAGCGAGATCAGGTAGTTGAAGGCGTCGACCGAGCCGGCGCGCAACTCCTCGGCGAGCTGCCGTTCGCCCCAAAGGGCCCGGTCGGCAGTGCCAGAAAACCCGACGGCGGTTTCGTGCGTGCCCATGGTTGAATCGCTCCGCGATCCCCGGCTGAGCGCCCACCCTCAATTTACTACGATTCCAACCCCCGGTCCTCCGCTGGTGTCCCTGCCGGAGTAGACACCGGACCCAGCGGAAAGTTCCCGTCTCCGGGAGGATGACGGCGCCAGGCCCGCAGTTTGGCCTGTTTCAGGCGAACGTAGCGGGCGGCTTGCAGGGCAATGACCCAGCCCGCCCTGCCATCCCGAAACCCTTGCTGCAGCATATAAGTGCGCAGGAATGCCGCCGGCGGCGCCAACGCCCACCGCCAGAGCGGGAGGCGGCGGCCACGGCGGAAGTCGGCAGCCGCAGCCAGGTCGGTATAGCGTTCAATGCGGGCATCGTGCTCGCTGCGGTCTCGAAAGGGGTAGTGCAGCAAGTCTCCTTGCAACCGCCGGGTGGCGCCGGCCGCCGCTCCCATCAAAACGGGGCGCTCGTGCAGTTCCCCCTCCCAGCGCGTGTGCGAGCGCCGGTACAGGCGCAGCTTCCAGTCCGGATACCAGCCCGAGTGCCAGATCCACCGCCCCATGTACCAGGCCCGCCGTGCCATCAGATAGGCGTGGACACCGCCGTTCGTCTCGTCTCCGCCACCCTCCTGCTGGAGCTGCCGCAGGCTCGAGGCCAGCTCCGCGCTCAGGCGCTCGTCGGCATCGAGCACCAGCACCCAATCGGTACGGCACTGGGAGTCGGCAAACGTATGCTGGGCGGCGAAGTTCTCGAACGGATGCACCAGCACGCGCGCGCCCTGGCGGCGGGCAATCTCGACGGTGGCGTCGGTAGACCCGGCATCGACCACCAAGCACTCGTCGGCCCAGGCCAGGGCAGCGAGCACGGCGGCGATGTTATCCTCCTCGTTAAGCGTGTTGATCCGCGCCGTAATGTGCATCGCCATCGCCTCGACTAGCTTACCGGCAATCGCCCTGGGAGGGCGGCGGTGAGCGCCGCCGGGCCGTTGCTGGCCGGGGGTGGGGTGGCCGTGGTCTTCGGGCTCATCGCCGGCAGTTTCCTCAGCGTCTGCGTGTGGCGCCTGCCGCGCCGCCTCTCGGTGGTGCATCCTGGCTCGCGCTGTCCGGCGTGCGCGCACCCACTCACAGCGTGGGAGAACCTGCCGCTGGTGGGCGCGCTGCTTCTCCGGGGCCGATGCCGGGCGTGCGGCGAGCGCATCAGCTGGCGTTATCCGGCGCTGGAGCTGGGCTGCGCGGCGGCGTTCTGGTGGAGTTGGCGCCTCCACGGGCAGCCGGCGGGAAGCGGTGTGGAGTTTATCCGGAGCGCGTTTTTCCTGGCCTGCCTGCTGGCGCTGGCCGCCACCGATCTGGAAACGCAGGTGCTGCCGGATGAGATCACCCTGGGAGGCGCGGCGGCGGGCCTGGTGCTGAGTGTGTGGAGCGGCCCGGGTTGGCTCCCGGCGCTGATCGCCGGCGCCGGCGGCGCGGGGTTGTTGGCCTTGCTGGGCCTCAGCTACCAGCGCTGG
The DNA here is from genome assembly GCA_025451775.1 of Terriglobales bacterium. GTDB lineage: Bacteria > Acidobacteriota > Terriglobia > Terriglobales > SCQP01 > SCQP01. Next base: position 14,812 of record JANWJU010000099.1, on the reverse strand, counting down.
CGGGGGCGCGCGGGAGTGGGCTGGGGTGATGTCAAGATGGTGGGGTTTTTGGGCGTGTTTTTGGGCGTGGGTGGGTTGCTGGTGGCGTTGTTCCTGGCCTCGATCGCTGGCGCCGGCGTGGGCGTGGCGCAAGCCGTGGGGGTATTCGCCGGGCGGCGGCGGCGGGGCAGGACCCGGGCGCAAGCGCGGCGCGCCACGGCGCGGTATCTGGCGCATGCGGCGCTGCCGTTCGGCGTGTTCCTCGCCGCCGGCGGCGCTGCCGCCTGGCGCTGGGGACCATGGCTTTGGCGGGCCTGGCTCGGTTAGAGTGCTGATAGCTTCTTATGTCTAAGATCCAATCCACGGCCGCCGGCCCGGCCCTCGACGCCGTGCGCCTCTCGCAAGAGGTCCTGCGCCACCTGCCCAGCGGCCTCGCCTTCTTTGACGCTGCCGGCAACGTCGGGGAAGCCAATCCCGCCGCCCATGCCGCCCTGGGCTTCAGCCGCAGCCATGGACTCCACGCCCTCAGCCTGGAAGACGTGTTCCGGAAAGCCGAGCTGCGCGAACCCGATGGCACCGTGCTCGGCGGCGCCGCTGCCGAATTGCGGGCCATCTTCACCTCTGGACGCACGCTGCAGCGCAAGCTGATGATCTATTTCACCCCGGAGGGCGAGCGGCGCCGCCTGGGGGTCACCGCCTGTCCGGTGTTGCGCCCCGATTCCCATCCCCCCGCGGGTCTCATCTGCCTGCTCACCGACCTCACCTCCATCCACGCCCTGGAGGAGGAGTTGCAGCGCCGCAAAAACATGAGCGCGCTGGGCGAGATGGCGGCCGGCATCGCCCACGAGTTCAAAAATGCCCTGGCCACCATCTCCGGCTACGCGCAGATGCTGACCGCGCGCCTGGAGAAAGCGGAGGCCGCCGGCGACGCCCATGGCCATGCGGTCAAAATCATCGAACAGGCGGCGATGCTCAACAACATCGCCACCGAGTTCCTCACCTTTGCCCGCCCGCTGGAGGTGCAGCCGGAGCGGGTTGATCTGGGCCGCCTCCTGCACTACTGCGCCGACGCCATCCGCGTGCAGGATTTTCCCCAAGTCGAGCTGCGCATCGCCGGCGAATTTCCCGCCGTCGCCGGCGACTCCGTGCTCCTCACCGCCGCCATCACCAACCTGCTGCGCAACGCCTGCGAGGCCATTGTGCAGAGCCGTCAGGGCGGCCATGTGCAGGTCAGCTTCGCCGGCTGGGAGCGCCAGCGGGCCCGCATCCTCTTTACCGACGACGGCCCCGGCGTGCCCACCGAGCTGAGCGAAAAGATCTTCATCCCGTTTTTCACCACCAAGCCCAGCGGCACCGGCTTGGGCCTGGCCATGGTCCATAAAATCATTACCGCCCATCAAGGCAGCATCCTGCTCACCGACGCCTCTCCCGGCCACACCGTCTTCACCGTCCTGTTGCCGGCGGTGCTGCCATGAACTCCATTCTCCTGGTCGAAGATAAGCACGAGCTGCGGCTGATGCTGCACACCGCCCTCGCCGCCGAAGGCTATGACGTGGCCGAGGCCGCCAGCGGAGACGAGGCGGTGCGGCAGTTGCAGACGGCCGAGTTCTCGGCCGTCCTAAGCGACCTCAAGCTGCCCGGGCAGAGCGGCTTGGGCGTGCTCGCCGCCGCCCGCGACCTCAGCCCGCACACCCCCGTCATCATCATGACCGCTTATGGCTCCATCGAGGAAGCGGTGCGCGCCATGAAGGATGGCGCCTACGACTTCGTGCAAAAACCGCTCGACCTCGCCCACCTCATGCTGCTCCTGCGCCGCGCCATTGACCAGCAGCAGTTGCGGCGGGAGATCGTGCTGCTGAAAGAGGAGTCTGCCGCCCGCTATGGCTTTCCCAGGATCATTGGTGATCACGACAGCATGAAGCGCGTGGCCTCGGCGCTGCAGCGCATCGCTCCCACCGACACCACCGCCCTGCTGCTGGGGGAGAGCGGCACCGGCAAGGAGCTGTTCGCGCGCGCCCTCCACCGGCTCAGCCCCCGTGCCGAGCAGGCCTTCGTGGCCATCAACTGCGCCGCCATCCCGGAAACGCTGGTGGAGACCGAGCTCTTCGGCCATGAGAAGGGCGCTTTCACCGGCGCCGCGGCGCGCAAGCTGGGCAAGTTCGAACTGGCGCACCGCGGCACCATCTTTCTCGATGAGATCGGGGAGATTCCGCTGGCCGTCCAGGCCAAGATTCTGCGGGTGATCGAGGAGCGCGCTTTCGAGCGCGTGGGCGGCGTGCAGACGGTGCAGGTGGATGTGCGTATCGTGGCCGCCACCAACCGCGATCTGGAACTCGCCGCCCACCACAAGCAGTTCCGCGAAGACCTCTACTTCCGGCTGGCGGCGTTTCCCATTCAGATTCCGCCCTTGCGGGAACGCGGCGACGACATCATGGCGCTGGCCGAAGGCTTCCTGGCACAGTTCTGCCGGGAGATGAAAAAACCGCTTCTGCGCCTCAACCCCGGCGTCCAGAAGGCGCTGATGGCGTACCGCTGGCCGGGCAACGTGCGGGAGCTGCAGAACGCCATCGAGCGCGCCGTCATCCTCGCCGACGGCGACGAGATCAACTTGGCCGACCTGCAGTTGCGCAATCTCCGCCCCGGTCCGGCCGGGCCCGAGGCGGCCCCAGGGTTGGAGCTGCCCGGCGACTTCGATTGGACGGGCGCGCTGCCCGAGGTCCTTGAGCGCGCCAGCCGCCTGATCGAATACCGCCTCATGCTGGCCGCACTGGAACAGTGCCGGTGGCACAAGCAGCACGCTGCCGAGCGGCTCGGCATTCCCTATAAACGGCTGCTGACGCGGATGCAGGAGCACGGCTTGAACACCGCCGCCGCCACCGCGCCGTGATCGACGCCGCCGCGCCAGCGCGCCCCCGCGGCTGGCGCCCCAGCTTGGCACTGGGCCGCGCCCTTCCTGGCGCCCGCCGCGCCGCCGGCCTGCTGCAGCGCTGGCTGGGCTTCCTCTTCTTCTGGGCATTTCTCGCGCTCTGGTTTCAGATGGAAGGCCTCATCGGCCCCAGCGGCATCCTGCCCGCCGGCGATCTGCTCACCGCCGTGCGCCAAGCCGACCCGGGCGCTTCCCTCGCGAGCGGATTGCAGCGCTGGCTGCTGATCCCTTCCCTGCTCTGGATCGGCTCGGGCACCTTCGCCGTGCACCTGCTGTGCGCGGCCGGCCTCGCCGCCGCCGTGCTGGTCATGGCGCGCCTGTACCCGCGCTGGGCGCTGGCGGTGTGTCTTGTCTGCTTCCTCTCGTTTTTGTCCACCGCGCAGGTTTTTGCCAGCTACCAATCCGACGGCATGTTGATGACCGCCGGTGTGATCGGCCTCTTTCTCGACGCCGAAAAGCCGAACTGGTGGAGCTTCTTCTCGCTGCGCTGGCTGTGGTTCACCATCTACTTTGGGTCAGGTTGGGCCAAGTGGGCCAGCGGCGACCCGCAGTGGCGCCACCTCACCGCCCTCGACCATTACTACGAGAACGGCCCGCTGCCGGCTGCGCTCGGCTGGTACGCACAGAACCTCCTGCCGCACGGCATTGAAGCCACCATCGCGCTGGCCATCCTGGTGATGGAACTGGGCCTGGCCTGGCTGTGTTTCGGCCCGCGCCGCGCCCGCATCACGCTGTTCTGGATCACGACCCCATTCCAGATCGCCATCATCCTCACCGCCAACTACGGCTTCCTCAACTGGCTGGTGCTGGGCCTGGGCTTCGCCCTGCTCGACGACCGGCACCTGCGCTGGCTATTGCGGCGGCTTGCTCGACGCGGGCGCCCGCTCTGCTCGTGGCGCTTCCAAGCTGCCTCCAACGAAGCCCCCGCCACCGTCTCCAGCGGCGCGCGCTGGAGCAATTGGGTTCTGATCGCGCTGGTGCTCATCACCGCCCTGAACCTGGGCCACCGTGTCTGGCGCCGCATCCCCGCCCCTGAGCGCTTGGATACCGCCCTGGCGCCGTTCCGCGTGGTCGATTCCTTTGGCCTGTTTGCGGTGATGACGCGCGCCCGCTACGAAATCGAGTTCCAGGGCACCAACGACGGCATCACATGGACCCCCTACCCGTTCCGCTTCAAACCCCAGGACCCAGCGCGCGCTCCAGGCTGGTTTGGCCCCTACCAGCCCCGCTTCGACTGGAACCTGTGGTTCGCCTCCCTCGGCACCTACGCCGACAACCCCTGGGTGGAGGAGACCGAGATCGGTCTGCTGCGCGGCGATGCCGCCGTGCTCGGGCTCTTCGCCCACAACCCGTTTCCGCAGGGCCCGCCCCGCGCCGTGCGCGCCGTGCTCTGGCAGTACTGGTTCAGCACCCCGGCGCAGCAGCGCCAGCAACACATCTGGTGGACGCGCCGCCAGCTCGGCCTCTACGCCCCGCTCCTGGCTAGGCCAGCGGATTAACCAGCTTCAACCCCGCCACCGTGCGAAAACGTGCATCATGGCTCCAAATTTCGCGGGCGCCATTGTCGCGCCAGCCCCAACCGCCGGGGGCCTGGCTGGCGCGCTCCAACGCCGCGCGGCGGCGTGGTATCGAGTGCGATCACCTGGTCTCGCCGACCGCGTCGAACCACTCCCGCATGGCACGCCGGCTGGACAGATCCAGTCCCGGCGGCAGCCCGCCCGGGTCTTCGGGGGGCCCCCGCCAGGCTCGCTAACGCGGACGGTGGGGCTACAGCGCCTCGAGCGGCAGGCCCACGTAATTCTCCGCCAGCGCGGTGGCCGCCGGCCGCGAGGACATCACGTACTCCAACTCGGCACGCTGCCGCTTTTGGTCAAAGGCCGGCGCCGCCTCAAAGCGGTGCAACAGCGAGGTCATCCACCAGGCGAAGTGCTGCGCTTTCCAGACCCGCCGTAAGCAGGCTGGCGAATAACGCTTGAGACCTTCGCCATCCCCGCCGTGATAGAAGCGGCGCAGCGCCTCGGCGAGGTAATGAACGTCGGCCAAGGCGAGGTTCATGCCCTTCGCCCCCGCCGGCGGCACAATGTGCGCCGCGTCTCCGGCCAGCAAGAGCCGCCCCCACTGCAGCGGCTCGGCCACAAAACTCCGCATGCCGGTAATCCCTTTCTGCAGGATCCTGCCCTCGGTGGGACGCCATCCATCGGTACAGCTCAGGCGCGCCTGCAACTCGGTCCAGATGCGATCATCACTCCACTCGGCAATGTCCTCGCCGGGGCGGCATTGCAGGTAGAGGCGCGTGATGCGGGGCGAGCGCATGCTGTAGAGCGCGAACCCGCGCCGGTGATGCATGTACAGCAGCTCGGCGCGCGTCGGCGCCGCCTCCGCCAATATTCCCAACCACGCCAGAGGATAGATGCGTTCGTGGATGGTCAGGACGCCGGCCGGAATCGCCGCGCGCGAAATCCCGTGGAACCCATCGCAACCGGCAATGTAGTCGCAGCGGATCTCATCGGCTCCGCCATCGTGCTGCACGCGCATCCACGGCCGGCTCCCGTCAAGATCCTGAAGCGACACCGCGCCGCACTCAAAGCGCAGATCGGCGCCATCGGCAAGCCGCCGGGCAATCAGATCCTTCACCACCTCTTGCTGTCCATAAACGGTGACATGCTTGCCGGTCAGTTCGTGAAACGGGATGCGATGCCGCTCGCCATCCAGACCGAGCTCGATGCCGTCATGCCGCAGGCCTTCGCGGTCGAGCCGTCCCCCCAGCCCGGCGCAGCGCAGCAGCTCGACGCTGGTGTGTTCCAGGACCCCGGCGCGCACGCGTGCCTCGCAGTAGGCGCGCGACCGGGCCTCCAGCACGGTGGAGCTGATGCCGGCCAGATGCAGCAGATGCGAAAGCATCAGGCCCGCGGGACCAGCGCCCACAATCCCGACTTGTGTACGGGTCGTTATGCCGTCACCATCAGCCCATCGACGATCAACGGATTACGGGTCCCCCGTCGTTGCTCCCCCTACTGACCCGCCTTCCCTGCCACATTAAGAACTTCCTTGGCGGCGCGGAAGGCGGCGTTCGCCGCCGGCAGGCCGCAATAAACCGCGCAGTGCATGAGCACCTCCCGGATCTCGGCGGGGGTCACGCCGTTGTTGGCGGCGGCGCGCAGATGCAGCCGCAGTTCCTCGCCGTGGTTGAGCGCCACCATCAACCCGATGGTGAGCAGGCTGCGGGTAGGAGGCGCCAGGCCAGGGCGCGTCCAGAGCTCTCCCCAGGCATGGCGGGTGATCAGGTCCTGGAACTCCTCGTCAAAGCTGTTCTTCGCCGCCTCGGCGCGGTCGACGTGCTCATCGCCCAGTACCTGGCGCCGCATGCGGGTTCCCTGTTCATGGCGCTCACGTTCATCCATAGTGGCTCTCCTCTCCGGCTAAAAATGACGTTACCGCCGCCGCAAATTCATCGGGCCGCTCCCAGGCGGTTAAGTGCGCGGCCTCCAATTCGACATATTTTGAGCGGCGCAGTGCGGCCACGAGCGCCTGCCCCCCGGAGGGCGGCGTGGCGCCATCGTGCGTTCCGGTGATGACCAGGCACGGCGCCGCAATGGCGGCGATGCCGCCCCGGAGATCGGTGTCGCGCAACGCCCCGCAGCAGGCAGCATACGACTCGGCGTCGGTGGCCGCGACCATGGCCCGGATGAACTCCATCTCCGCCGCGTGCTGCTCCTGGTAGGCGGGGGTGAACCAGCGGCCGGCCGTGGCCCGCGCCACCTCCGCCATGCCGGAAGCCCGAACCTCGGCGATGCGCTGCTCCCATCCCGCACGCGTTCCGATGTGCGCCGCCGTATTGGCCAGCACCAGGCGGCGCACACGCTCCGGCGCGTGGATGCTGATCCACATTGCCACCATGCCGCCCAGGGAAATCCCGCACATGTCCGCCCGCTCCAGCCGCAGATGATCGAGGAGCGCGAGCACCTTCTCCCCCAGCTGCTGAAGCGAGGTGGCTCGCCACTTCTCGTATGGCCCCGGCGTGGCATGGCTCCGGCCGTGGCCAGGCATGTCAAAACGCAACACCCGGGAGTGGCGTTCCAGTGCCGGCAGAACGTGATCCCACATCCGCAAGTCGGCGCCCAGCGAGTTGATCAGCACCAGCACGGACCCAGTGGTGGCGCCGGTCAGCTGATAGTGCGTCCCTTGGTGTTCGCCTTCAATCGCCGGCACTGGACTCTCCCAAGGCCTGCTCAATAAACTGCCGGGCGCTGCCCAGATAGCGCCGGGGGTCGAGCAGCCGGTCGATCTCCGTGGGGCTCAAATGTGCGGTGACTTCAGGCTGTTGCTTGAGCACCTCGGAGAGCCTGACCTGGGCCTGGTACGCCCGCTCCGCGGCCTCGCGCAGCAGGGCGTGCGCCCGCGCCCTGCCAAGCTTCGGCGCCAGAGCCACGCTCACCGCTTCCGCCATCGGTAACCCCAGCGTCGCGTCCAGGTTGACTTGCATGCGCGCCAGGTTCACCTCGAGCCCCTCGGCGATCTCCACGGCGTACTCCAAGGCGGCCGCGGTCCGCCGCAACGCCTCCGGGACTGTGGCCCACTCCGCTTGCCACAACCCCAGGCCGCGCTCGTGTTCCTGTGGCATGGCGGCCAGCATGGTCGAGGCCAACGCCGGCATCGTGGTATGCACCGCAATCACCGCCGCACAGGCCACGGGATTGTGTTTGTGCGGCATGGTGGACGATCCGCCCCGGCCCTCGGCGTGGCCGGCGGAGAGTTCACCGACTTCAGACTGCATGAGCAGCGCCACGTCCGTGGCGAACTTGGCGAGCGTGCCCGTCAGCAGCGCCAGCACCGCCACCACCTCGGCCAGGTTGTCGCGCTGCGTGTGCCAGGGCAGGCTGGGCTGCTTCAGCTCCAGGATTTGCGCCAGCGCCGCGGCCACACCTTCCGCTGCGTCCCCCAAGGCCGCCCGGGTTCCCACCGCGCCTCCGAACTGCAGCACCAGCACGCGCCCGGCCACCGCTTGCAGCCGCGCCCGATGGCGGCGCACCGGGGCGAGCGTTCCTGCCAGCTTCAAGCCCAGCGTGGTCGGCGGCGCAGCTTGCAGCCAGGTTCTCCCGCACAGCAGGGTATCCGCATGCTGCTTCACCTGCCGCACCAGGGCTTGATCCAGCCGTTCCATGCCGTCAGCGAGCAGCTCCAACGCTTCCCGCAACTGCAAGACGAGGGCGGAATCGAGCACATCCTGGCTGGTCGCCCCCAGGTGGATCGTGCGCGCCGCCGCTTCACTCCGCGCCGCCACCGCGGCGGTGAGCTGGCGCACGAACGGGATGGCGATGTTTCCGCTCTGCCGGGCATCGCCGGCGAGCGCCCCGATATCGACAAACCCCGCCTCCAGCAGCGCCTCCAATGCGGCGCTGGAACCCAGCTCTGCCAAGCCATGCCGCTCCAGGGCACGGGTCAGCGCCCATTCAAAGCGCATCATGGCGCGCAGCTGGGACGCTGGCGAGAACACCTCCGCCATCGCCGGCGTCGAGAACAGAAATGAATTGAGATCAGCGCCTGTTGCTACCACGCGAAGAATACCGTCTCATTCTGGCCTTGCAAAATTATGTTCCAGCCATACGCACTGGGGCCTTGGGCCTGGGCCACCAGCGTACCGCGACGCTCGGCTGGAATCTTCTGCAGCAGCGGGTCGGAACTGATCGCCTCCTCATCGGCGCAATAGACGCGGGTTAGGAGATGACGCAGAAGACCGCGGGCAAATACCAGAACCAAAAGGTGCGGCGCCTGCAGGCGCCCATCCGGCCACGCCGCAGGCTTGGGCCGGAGGAGGGTGACACGGAACTTCCCGTCCCCATCGGTCGCCACGCGCCTGAATCCGGCGGCGTAGCCGGTAGCCGGATCCGTCGGCTCCGCCAGTGGCTCGCCACTTTTCGCTTGGTCGCTCCCGCTGGTCGCTTGAGGGCGGGCTTCGATTGTCGGCTGGGGATGCCCGCTCTGCTCGTGGCATCTCCAAGCTGCCTCCGCAGGGCTCCAGAACTCCAACATGGCGTCCGGCACCCCGGCGCCGTCACCATCGAAAACTTGACCCTGGATAGTTATACTCCCGGCTGCCCGCGTGGGCGCGCGGTCGATGAGATGGTTGAGTCCGATCGAGAAAAACGGCCCGACGGTTTGCGATCCGGTTGGAACCAGAGCCGTTGTTGCGGACATTAGCGTGCTCCCTCAAACGGAGTATCGCAGCTGCCGCGCAGCACGATGTCCCACTTGTAGGCGAGCGCATAGTTGGGCTCGGTGCGCTCCAGATCAAATTGCGAGACCAGGCGGTTCCGCGCCGCCTCGTCCGGAATGCAATTGAAGATGGGGTCGAGCGGCAATAGCGGATCGCCAGGGAAGTACATCTGCGTCACCAACCGCGACAGGATTCCAGCCCCGAAGAGCGAAAAGTGAATGTGCGCCGGGCGCCAGGCGTTGTGGTGGTTGCCCCAGGGATAGGCGCCAGGCTTGATGGTCTTGAACGCGAAGTGGCCCGCGTCATCCGCCAGGAAGCGCCCCGCGCCGGAGAAGTTGGGATCGAGCGGCGCCTGATGCTGGTCCACTTTGTGCCGATACCGGCCAGCCGCATTGGCCTGCCAGACTTCGACCAAAGCGCCGCGCACCGGCCGGCCATCTTCGTCGAGCACGCGTCCGTGCACGATGATCCGCTCTCCCAGCGGCTCGCCATCACACTGCGCGGTGAGATCGTTATCGTGGGGCCCGATCAATCCGTGCCCGAACACCGGCCCCGTACTTTCGGTCGGCGTCTGCGGGAGCAACATGAGCGGCTGGCGGGGAGAACGCGCCACCGAGGAACGGTAGGGCGGATAGTGATACTCGGGCTGGGTGCCTGGGATTGCTGCTGGAACAACCGGCTGATCGATCATGGATGTCTCCTCAAACGCGCTCCAACGCCAGAGCGATGCCCTGCCCCACCCCGATACACATGGTGGCCAGCGCCCGCTGGCCGCCAGACTTTTCCAACTGATGAACCGCGGTCAGCACCAGCCGCGCCCCGCTCATGCCCAACGGATGCCCCAGCGCGATGGCGCCGCCGGTGGGGTTAACGTGGGCGGCATCCGCGGGCAGGCCGAGTTGCCGCAGGCAGGCGAGCGCCTGGCTGGCAAAGGCCTCGTTGAGTTCGATCCAGTCGAAGCCGGCGAGCGTCGTTCCCAGCCGCGCCAGCAGCTTCTGCACGGCCGGCACCGGACCCATGCCCATGATGCGCGGGGCGATCCCGGCGGCCGCCATGCCGAGGATGCGGGCGCGCGGACGCAGTCCGTGGCGCGCGAGCGCGTCTTCCGAGGCCACGATCATCGCCGCCGCGCCGTCGTTGATGCCGGAAGCGTTGCCCGCGGTTACGGTGCCGCCGGGAAAGAGCGGCTGCAAGCCCGCCAGCTTCTCCAGCGTTGACTCCGGGCGCGGGTGCTCATCGCGGGTCATGATCGTCGCTGCCTTTTTCCCCGGGACCTCAACCGCAACGATTTCCTCGGCGAAGAATCCATCCTTGGCGGCCTGCGCGGCCCGCATCTGGCTCCGCCAGGCGAAGGCATCCTGCGCCGCGCGTTCCACGGAGAAATCCCGGGCGACATGCTCGGCCGTCTCCGTCATCGAGTCGACCCCGTAGCGCGCCCGCATCGCCGGGTTCACAAAGCGCCAGCCCATGGTGGTGTCGTGGATTGCGGCGGTGCGTTGAAAGGCGGCTTCCGCCTTGCCCATCACAAAGGGCGCGCGCGACATGGATTCCACCCCGCCCGCCATCACCATCTCCGCTTCTCCGCAGGCGATGGCGCGCGCGGCTGTGCCCACCGCGTCCATGCCCGATCCGCACAGCCGGTTGATGGTCGTCCCGGGAACCGTCTCGGGCAGCCCGGCCAGCAATAACGCCATGCGGGCGACGTTGCGGTTATCCTCGCCGGCTTGGTTGGCGCATCCCAGCATGACATCGTCGAGGGCGCTCCAATCCAGTCCCGCATGGCGGCGCATCAGCTCGCGGATGGGCACGGCAGCCAGATCGTCGGCCCTCAGGGGCGCGAGCGCGCCGCCGTAACGTCCAATCGGGGTTCGCACGGCGTCGCAGATGAAGACCGCCCTCAAGCTGACTCCGCCGCCGCGCCATCGGTTGCGCCATGGGCTGCCGCCGTCCGCGCCTGGAGATCGCGCAACACCTGCAACTCCTGCGCACTCGGAGGTGCGGTGGCGTCGCAGCTCTCGGCGAACCGGACCTCCCAGGCGGTGTGGCCGGCAATGGTGCCGCGGTCCACGCCCGGATGAATTGAGGTGACTTCCAGCTCGCGCGTGGTCACATGTGGCCGCAGAATGCACAGATCGGTGATCACGGCCACCGGCCCCTTGCCCGGCAACCGCGCCCGTTCGCGCGCATCCCCGCCGGTCAGGAAACCGGCCGAGGTCACGAAGTCCAATCGCTCGACGAACGTGCGCTTCGACTGCTTCACCACGATCAGCACTTCTTTGGCGGAGGAGCTGATCTCCGGCGCGCCGCCGGCTCCCGGGAGACGCACCTTGGGCTTGCCGTAAGGACCGATGACGGTGGTATTGAGGTTGGCAAACCGATCCAACTGCGCCGCCCCCAGAAAACCCACGTCGATCCGCCCGCCCTGCAGCCAGTAGCGGAAAATCTCCGGCGTCGAGACCACCGTATCGGCGGTCTCCGCCAGCTGGCCATCGCCAATCGAAAGCGGCAGCACCCCCGGTTTGGCGCCAATCGCGCCCGACTCATACACCAGCACCGCATCCGGGGCATGCGTGAGGCGGGCCAGGTTGGCGGCGGTCGAGGGCAGTCCGATCCCGACAAAACACACCGCACCGTTGCGCAGCATGCGGGCCGCCGCCACCGTCATCATCTCGTCGGTTGTATAGGCCGCGCTCATAGGGGTTCTCATCGATACGCCACTTGAATGCCAGGATCGTTCTGCACCCGAAGATACTCGTTGAAGTCCCTGGTGTGCACAATATGCTCCTCCGTCCAGGCGCGGAAGCGCTCCCGCTCGCGCGAGATGCCGTCCCAGGCGCGATAGAAGGCGTTGTCGCGCTCGTAATACCCATGGGCATACGAGGGGGTTGCGCCCCGCGGTACCTCGCACACCGCCGTGACCGTCCAACTGGGCAAGACACAAGCATTCGGCGGCGCGTCCAAAGTGCGAACGCGTTCCTCCACCGTCACGATCGCCCGCTGCGCCGCCAGCACCGCCTCCTTCTGCACGCCGAGGACGCCCCAGAGAAGTACGTTCCCTTTCTCGTCCGCCTTCTGGGCGTGGATCACGGTCACATCCGGCCGGACGGCGGGCGTCGCCGCCAGTACTTCGCCCGTGAACGGACAGGTGACCGAGCGTATCCGCTCGTTCACCCGCGGCAAGTCGGACCCACTGTAGCCCCGCAGCACGGCAAAGGGGAGGTTGGACGCGCCCGCCACGTAGGCGTTGGCCAAGTCGCTGTGGCTGCGTTCCTCCAGTTCCAGCGGCGCCGGCCAATCGTGTTCCACCGCATCGCGGAACCGGTGCAGCGAACCCACCCCGGGGTTGCCGCCCCAGGAGAACGTCAACTTCCGGGCACAGCCCGCACCGATCAACTGGTCGTAGATGAGATCGGGGGTCATGCGGATGAGCGCGAGGTTCCGGCGTTTTTGGCGGATAATCTCATGTCCCGCCGCGAACGGAATCAGATGAGTGAACCCTTCCATCGCCACCGTGTCGCCGTCCCGCACATGGGCCGCGATTGCTTCGGCCAAGCTGAGCCACTCTGCCATTCCTGCCTCTTTGCCTCCCTCCACTCCAGCCGACCTCCGCATTATCACGCCGATGCCCGCACCCTGCGCCAGATGTTGATCTAATATCCGAAAAGGACGTGACCATGCCTCAGCCGATTCGTGCCGACCACGTCGGCAGCCTCCTCCGCCCCGCCGAGTTGCTTCTGGCGCGGGCTTCCGCGACGGCCCCAGACGAGATCCAGGCGCTGGAAGACCGGCACATCCTGCGCGTGCTCCAGCGCCAGCAAGAGATGGGACTCCCAGTCGTCACCGACGGCGAACTCCGCCGCCGGAACTTCATGAGCGATTTCACCGACGCGGTCGCCGGCTTCGACTTCGGCGATGCGGTCCCACGCCACTGGCAGGGAGCCACCGCCCCCGTGAGCCGTGTCAGCGGCGTCGTCACCGCCCCGCTGCAGCAGCGCCAGCCGCTCACCGGGCGGGAACTCCCCTTCTTGCGCCAACACGCGCCGGGGCCGATCAAGATGACCCTGCCGAGCGCCACGCAGTTTCCGGCCATTGCTTTCAAGTACGGCACGACCGATGCCGTCTACCCCGATCCCTACGCGCTGCTCGAGGCCATCACCGCCATCATGGCCACCGACATCACCACACTGGCGGCGAGCGGCATCGCCTACCTGCAGATCGATGCACCGCGCTACAGCTACTACCTCGATGCAAAATGGACCGCCTGGATGCAGAGCGAGTTGCGCGTCGACCCCGCACAGATGCTGACGGCGTCATTACACGCGGATAACGCCTGCTTGGCCGCCGCCCAGTACCCCGGCGTGACGCGCGCCATCCACCTCTGCCGCGGCAACAACCGCAGCCACTGGTACGCCGAAGGCGGCTACGACGCCATTGCCGAACGCCTCTTCCATGAACTCGCCGTCGACCGCTTCTTGCTCGAATACGACGACGACCGCTCCGGCACCTTCGAGCCGCTGCGCCTGGTTCCTGAGGGCAAGATCGTCGTCCTGGGCCTGGTCAGCACCAAGCGCCCCGCGTTGGAGCGCAAACAGGATCTGCTAAGGCGCATTGATAGCGCCTCGAAATTCCTGCCGCTCGAACAGCTGGCCCTCAGCCCCCAGTGCGGCTTCGCCTCCACCATGGAAGGCAATCTCCTCACTCAAGAGCAGCAATGGGCCAAGCTGCAGCTGGTGGTGGACGTCGCCCGTGAAGTCTGGGGCTGAACCGTAGCTCGCCACTTTTGGTTGCTCGCCGCTTTTTGCTTGGTCGCTCCCGTTGGTCGCTTGAGGGCGGGCTTCGATTGGCGGCAGGGGATGCCCGCTCTGCTCGTGGCATCTCCAAGCTGCCTCCAACTGAGCCGCCTTCGAGCTACGGCTCGGCGCCGCCGCCGGAGGCGCTGTCGGCGAGCAGGGGGCGATTGTCGACGGGCTTAAGTTCGTCCGGTTCGGGCCACCCCGAGCCCAGCTCGCGGACGCGCTGCAGGCTGGGGCTGAGGCGTGAGCGGTAGCTGGCCACGGCGGCGTTGAAGGACTTGCCGGCGGCGTCGATGTTTTTGCCCACGCCTTGCAAGTGCCCAAGGAACGTCTGCAGGCGGGAGCCGAACTCCCGCACCTCGCCCATGAGCGCTTGCATCTGCTGGCTGGCCTGCTGTTGCTGCCAACCCTGCGCAATGATCGAGATCAGCGGAAACAGCGTGCTGGGGCTCGACAGCACCACGGCGGGCTGCTGGTTCTGGCCGTAGAGAAACAGCTCAGCGTCGGCGTCGAGCGCGGCGCGGAACGCCGATTCACTGGGGACGAACATGACCACGCAGGGCAGGCTGTTGGCCAGGTAGCGGCTGTACTCCTTGCCCGCCAACTCGCGCACGCGGGCGCGCAGCACCTGGGCAAAGCGCGTAAAGGCGGCCTCCCGCGGCCCAGCTTCCAACTGCTCCAGGCCCTCCAGGTAAGCTGTCAGGCTGGCTTTGGCATCGATCACGAGATCCCGGCCCGAAGGCAGGTGCACGATGGCGTCCGGGCGCAGGCGGGCGTCGCCGCCCTCGCCGCTCACGTGCGCTTGCAGGTCGTAGTCGCGGCCCGGGTTGAGACCGCAGGCGTTGAACAGGTTGGCGAGCACCGCCTCACCCCAGGTTCCGCGAATGCTGCTGCTGGTGG
>JANWJU010000098.1 GCA_025451775.1 Terriglobales bacterium | reverse complement strand
TAGCCCATCCCGAACTGTTGGCGGCGAGCATGGTGACCGAGTACTCGGCGCCGGTGGAGGCGTAGAAAGCCTCCAACCCGCGCGAGTTCAGCAGCGCCAGGCGCGCCATCCGGGTCGCGCAAATGCCCGCGGCCGTGAGCTGGCGTGCGGTCGCCGCCGCGACCATGGCTTGCACCGCCGTAGCGCGCTGCGCCGGAGTAATGGCGGCCGTCTCGGCGTCAAACCGGTCGATGGCTGGCATCGCGGCAGGGATCGGCTGCGGCGGGGCCATCTCGAGCAGATCCGGATCTTCGCTTTGCGAACGGGTCAAGTGCAGGGCGCGGTCGACCACCTCCCGAATGCCAATGGCGTCCAGGCGGTGGGTCGAAGCGCGCGCGCAGCGGCGATCAAACTGGGTCCGCACCGAGAGCGCCAGCGCGGCCTCTCCGACGTGTTGATGGATGGCGTTGTTGGCAAAACGCGTGAGGCCGCCCTGCGTCTCCTCCAGCGTGATTTCGACCTCGGCGCCAGGAACTCCAGTCGCGGCCTGCCGCGCTTGCTCCAGCACCGCGCGGGCGCGTTCCAGGTCGAGGCGCGGGGGCGTCTCTGTCGTCACTGTCCCGCCCCGCTTTGGCTTTGCTGATAGGCGGTGCCGATTTTGATGTTGCGGAAGCGGGCGGGCGCGGCGCCGTGGCCGGTGCCCATGGTCTGCTGCGGCTGCCCCTTGCCACAGTTGGGCGTGCCCCACAGCGTCCAATGATCGCGCGAACAAATGGCATCCATCGAATTCCAAAACTCGGTGGTGATTCCCGAGTAGCTCGGGTTCTTCAACATGCGCGTCTTTTTGCCGTGCTTGATCTCCCAGCCGATCTCGGTGCCGAACTGAAAGTTGAAACGCTTGTCGTCGATGGACCAGCTGCGGTTGGTCTCGAGATAAAAGCCGTCCTCAGTGTCGGCGATCAGCTCGCTGGGGCTCAGGGGTTCGGGGCCGGGTACGATGCTAATGTTGGTCATCCGCACCAACGGCAGCCGGTTCCAGGACTCGGCCCGCATACAGCCGTTGGAGCGGGTTTCACCGATGGCAGCGGCGGTTTCGCGGCTGCTGATGTAGTTGAGGAATGCCCCGTTGCGGATGATGTCGGTGCGCTGTGCAGCGACACCCTCGTCGTCGAAGGCGAACGTGCCCAGGCCGGGGCCGTGCTCCAGCCGCGCATCCGCCACCACGTTGACCAGCTCCGATCCATAGCGGAGTTTCTTCCACTGATCAAGCGTGAGGAAGCTCATGCCGGCGAAGTTGGCCTCGCTGCCCAACACCCGGTCCAACTCGATGGGATGGCCAATGGACTCGTGGATCTGCAGGCCCAGTTGGGAGCTGTCGAGGATGAGCGTGCCCACGGTTTGCGGGCACTGGGGCGCACGGTGCAGGGCCACCGCCTCCTCGCCGACGCGGCGGGCATGGTCCAAAAGGTGCAGTTCACGCACCAGCTCGTAGCCTTTGAGCTGAAACTGGCCACCGAAGGAGTTGGGGTAGGAGCGCTTTTGGATGTCGCCGTTGGCGAACGCCAGCGCGGCGAAGCCTGCGCCGCTGAGCACCCGCGTCTGCTCGATGCGCGCGCCCTGGCTGGAGAGGAAGAGCTGGTGATGGCGCTGGAAGTTCATCTGCGCCTCGGCCAGCGTCACGCCCGCCACGCCGCGCAGTTCCCGGTCGACGGCCAGCAGCAGATCGAGTTGCTCGCTGACGCCAACACTGAAGGGATCCAGTTCACAGGGTGCGACCCAGATGGCCTGATGGGCGGCTTCCGGCGCCAGCCGCAGCTGGCGCTGTCCGAGTTGAGCCGAGGCGCGGGCGATCTCGACCGCACGGCGCGCGGTGGCGGTGACGGCGGCGCGGGAGCAGTCGTCGCTGGAAGCGAAGCCCCAGGCCCCGCCATACGCCCCCTGCAACAGCACCCGGATGCCGATGCCCTGGGTATCGTCGTCGGCGGCGTGGCCGAGCTTGCCATTTTTGGTGGTCAGGCTGCGATGGCGCTCTTCAATGACGCGCACATCCGCGTAGTTGGCTCCCGACGCCACCGCCGCGTCCAATCCCCAAGCGGCAATGTCTTGCATGAGGTCGTTCCCGTAAACGCGGTGCCGACCCGTTTAGCGCGCTGAAGCCAAGGCGCCGGAGTTGACGCCGCAGGCCGCCCGCAACTCATCGACCTTGTCCTCACGCTCCCAAGTGAAGTCGGGATCGTTGCGGCCGAAGTGGCCGAACCCGGCGGTCTTCTGGTAGATGGGACGGCGCAGCTTCAGCGTCTCGATGATGCCCTTGGGCGTGAGCTGGAACACTTTGCGCACGGCTTGGCTGATTTTGTCTTCATCCACGGCCTGGGTCCCGAACGTATCCACCAGCACCGAGACCGGCTCGGCCACGCCAATGGCGTAGGCCAACTGGACCTCGCAGTGCCGCGCCAGCTCGGCCGCCACCACGTTGCGGGCGATGTAGCGCGCCATATAGGCGCCGGAACGATCCACCTTGGAGGGATCCTTGCCGCTGAACGCCCCGCCGCCGTGGCGGCCCATGCCGCCGTAGGTGTCGACGATGATCTTGCGTCCGGTCACGCCGGTGTCGCCCATGGGGCCGCCGGTGACAAAGCGTCCGGTGGGGTTGATGTGGTACTGCGTGGCCGCGTCCACCATGTCGGCGGGGATCACGGGGTCGATGACCTCGCGGCGGATGGCGTGGCGGAGCGCATCGGTCGCGATCGCATCGCTGTGCTGCGTGGAAATCACCACCGCATCAATACGCCGCGGACGGCCGTCTTCATACTCGACCGTGACCTGGCTTTTGCCGTCCGGGCGCAGAAAATCGAGGCTGCCGTCACGCCGCACCTTCGAGAGTTGGTTGGTGAGCCGGCGCGCCAGCGCGATGGGCAGCGGCATCTTCTCCGGCGTCTGATCGCAGGCGTAGCCAAACATCATGCCCTGATCCCCCGCCCCGTCCCGGTCCACGCCCATGGCAATGTCGCCGGATTGGCGGTGGATGCTGACCAACACGCCGCACGTATCGCAGTCGAAACCAAAGCTGGCATCGGTGTACCCCACCGTGCGCACCGCCTCCCGCGCCACCTGCTGGTAGTCGATCTGGGCGCGGGTGGTGATTTCGCCGGCGACCACGATCAAACCCGTGGTCAGCAGCGCTTCACACGCCACACGGCTGGACGGGTCCCCGCTCAGCGCGGCATCGAGCACGGCATCGGAAACCTGGTCGGCAATTTTATCGGGGTGGCCTTCGGTCACCGATTCGGAGGTAAAAAGGGTGCGGCGTGACACGTGAATAAGCCCTCTTTCTTGTGCTTGCTTGTTCTTGCCAATTTTGACGGTAGCCATCGTAGCAGCGAATCAATCCGGAAGAAACGAAAAATCAGCGAACCGCCGGGGCCGGGGCCAAAAGCTGTTCTTTTCGGTATACCAACGTCCCCGCATCATAGGTGGCGAGTTCGAAGCCATGGCCATGCGTAATGGCGTCGGTGGGGCAGGCCTCGACGCAGTAGCCGCAGAAGATGCAGCGATTGTAGTCGATGTTGTACACCTTGGCATAGCGCTCACCCGCACTGATGCGCTGCGTGGCGGTGTTCTCCGCCGCCTCAATGTAGATGCAGTTGGCCGGACACGCCGCCGCGCACAAAAAACAGGCCACGCACTTTTCCAGCCCGTTTTCATCCCGTTGCTGCACGTGCACACCGCGGAAGCGCGCCTCGAACCGCACCGGCTCGTCGGGGTAAAACTCCGTCACTGGAGGGATGAACATGTTCTTCAAGGTCACCCCCAAGCCGTGGGCGATGGCGGCGAGATCCTTGGCGGGCTGCATGAGATCGGGCATGTCGGAATTATAACGCGGGCCCCAGCGCGGCGCAGCGCGGCTGGGGCCCGCGCCTATAATGTTCTGTGCCCACCGCTCCTCGCGTCGACCTCCGCGCCTATGACCAATTGCGCCCGCTGCGGCTGGAAGCCGACTTTCAGCCTACCGCCGAAGGCTCCGTTCTGATTCAACTGGGGGCCACGCGGGTCTTGTGTGCCGCCACCCTGGAAGAAACCGTCCCCGGCTTCCTGCGCGGCCAAGGCCGGGGCTGGGTCACCGCCGAGTACGCCATGCTGCCCCGCGCCACCCTCAGCCGCACGCCGCGGGAAGTCGTCAAGGGCCGCCCCTCGGGCCGCACCATGGAGATCCAGCGCCTCGTCGGCCGGGCGCTGCGTTCCGTGGTGGATTTGGCCGCCTTGGGCGAACGTACCCTGACCTTGGATTGCGACGTGCTCCAAGCCGATGGCGGCACTCGCACCGCCTCCATCACCGGCGCCTTCGTCGCCATGGCCATGGCCATGCAAAGATTGGTTGCCGCCCGCACCCTCTCCCGCCTGCCGCTGCGCAATTACCTGGCGGCGGTCAGCGTGGGCATCATCGCCGGCCAGCCCGCGCTCGATTTGAACTACACCGAAGACTCCCACGCCGCCGTCGATATGAACCTCGCCATGACCGGCGACGGCCGTTACGTGGAAGTGCAAGCCACAGCCGAAAGTGAACCGTTCAGCGATGCCGAGGCCGCCGAGATGAACCGCCTGGGACGGCTGGGCATCGCCCAACTGATGGCCGCGCAGCACGAAATGCTGCAACTTCCCTTGCCGCGGCTATGACCTTCTATTTGGCCACCAGCAACCAAGGCAAGCTGGCCGACTTCGCCGGGTTGGCGCCGACGGTTCATTGGGAGTTGCTGCCCGGCTTCAGTTCCCTGCCCCGAGCCGAGGAGACCGGACGCACATTCGAGGCCAACGCCCGGTTGAAGGCCGAGTTCTATAGCCAATACACCGATGCAACCGTGGTCGCCGATGACTCCGGCCTGGAGGTCGCCGCGCTGGGCGGCGAACCCGGCGTCGATTCGGCCCTCTACGCCGGCCGGCACGGCGATGACGAGGCCAATAACCGGCTGGTCCTGGAGCGGCTGCACGGCGTCCCGCTGAACCAGCGTCAGGCCGAGTTCGTCTGCGTCTTGGCGGTGGCGCGCGCCGGCCGCACGCTGGCGTGTTTCACCGGCCGCGCGGCGGGAGTGATTTTAGAAGCGCCGCGCGGCGACGGCGGCTTCGGCTACGATCCGCTGTTTTTCTCCTCCGGCGCCGGATGCACGTTCGCCGAGCTCGATCCCGCCGCCAAAGGCCGCTATAGCCACCGCGGCGCCGCCGTGCGCCAAATCGCGGAATGGATCCACCATGCCGGCCGCTAAGCCCCGCGATTCTCGCCGCGTGCACGCCATCCTGGACGGGCTGGCGCGCGCCTACCCGGACGCCGCCTGCGCCCTGCATCACCGCAACGCCTGGGAGTTGCTGGTGGCCACGATCTTATCTGCCCAATGCACCGACGCGCGCGTCAACCTCGTCACCCCGGCGCTGTTCCAGAAATATCCCACCCCCGCCGCCATGGCGCGGGTCAGCGCGGAGTCGATCGAGCCCGATATCCGCAGCACCGGTTTCTATCACAACAAGGCCAAATCCATTGCCGGCGCCGCCCGCCGCCTCGTCGACACCTACCACGGCCAAGTGCCGGATACGATGGACGCCCTGCTCACGCTTCCCGGCGTCGCCCGCAAGACCGCCAACGTGGTGCTGGGCGTCTGGTTCCACCAAGCCGTGGGCGTGGTGGTCGATACCCACGTCCAACGCATCAGCCGCCGCTTGCAGCTTACGGCCGCGACCACGCCGGAGAAGATCGAGTTGGACTTGCAACGCCTCCTCCCGCGCGAACGCTGGATCGACTACGCCCACCTCGCCATCGCCCACGGCCGCGCCTGCTGCGTGGCGCGCAAACCCAAGTGCGCCGCTTGTCCCATCGAGCCGCTCTGCCGCTCGAAAGACAAGACGTTTTCCACGGTGTAGCCCGCCGGGCGCCGCGCTCAGGCGCGGGCGGCGGCGCTCTCGACCGAGACCGCGGCGCGGGCTGATGCCGGGCGGCGCACAGGTTCGCCGCGAATTTTGAAGCCGAATCCGGAAGCGGTCGTTCACCGCTGGAGAGCCGGGCGCATGGCTGCCTTGGACGCGCTCTACAGCAGCGCTACAGCAGAGATCGTGCGGCGGCGAGGGCCTTGCCGTAATCGGGTTCGCTGGCGATCTCGGGGACGTACTCGACGTAGCGGATCACGCCGGCTTGGTCGACCACGAAGATGGCGCGCGACAGCAGGCGCAGTTCCTTGATCAGCGTGCCGGTGGCCAGGCCGAACGAGCCCGTCTGGTAATCCGACAGCGTCTGCACGTGCTCGATGCCGGCGGCGCCGCACCAGCGCTTCTGCGCGAACGGCAGGTCCATGCTCACGGTCAGCACCTTGACCTTGCCGCCCAGCTTGCCCGCTTCCACGTTGAAGCGGCGGGTCTCGGTGTCGCACACCGGGGTGTCGAGCGAGGGCACGGCGCTGAGGATGCGCACTCCTGAAGTATCGCTGGCCTTCACCGGCTTGAGACCGTTGTCGGCGACGGTGAAATCGGGGAGCTTGTCGCCCGGCTTGAGAGCGGGGCCCAGCAGCGTGAGCGGGTTGCCCTTCATGGTGGTGGCGTTGGGACGTTCGATGGACATGGGGTTCCTTTGTTTAGACTCCGATCACTTGCACGAGTTGGCGGACAGAGTCCGCGGATTTGTTGAGCGCCGCCTGTTCGTCGGCGGTGAGCTTGACTTGGATCACGTCTTCAATGCCGCGGGCGCCCAGCTTGCAGGGCACGCCCACAAAGACGCCGTGGATGCCGTACTCGCCCTCGAGGTAGGCGGCGCAGGGCAGGATCTGTTTCTTGTCCTTGAGGATGGCCTCGGCCATCTGCACGGCGGCGGCGCTGGGGGCGTAGAAGGCGCTGCCGGTCTTGAGCAGGCCAACGATCTCGGCGCCGCCCTGGCGGGTGCGCTGCACCAGCTTCTCGATGGTGGCGGCGTCCATCAACTCGGTGATGGGGATGCCGGCGACGGTGGTGTAGCGGGGCAGCGGCACCATGGTGTCGCCGTGGCCACCGAGCACGAAGGCGTTCACGTTCTCGACCGAGACGTCGAGTTCCATGGCAATAAAGGCGGCGAAGCGGGCCGAGTCCAGCACGCCCGCCATGCCGATGACGCGGTTGCGGCTGAACTTGCTGAGCTTGTAGGCGGCCTGCGCCATGGCGTCCAGCGGGTTGGTCACCAGGATGAGGATGGCGTTGGGCGAGCGCGCCACCGCCTGCTCGACGCAGGCGCTGATGATCTCGTGGTTTTTCTTCAGCAGGTCGTCGCGGCTCATGCCCGGCTTGCGGGCCAGGCCGGCGGTGATGATGACGATGTCGGAGTTGGCGGTGGCGGCGTAGTCGTTGGCGCCGGTGACGGCAACATCGGAGCCGGCGATGGGGGTGGCCTCCCGCAGATCGAGGGCCTTGCCCTGGGGCACGCCTTCCACGATATCGATGAGGACAACGTCCGCGATTTCGCGCGTCACGAGCCAGTGGGCGGTGGTGGCGCCGACGTTGCCGGCACCGACGACGGTGATTTTTTTTCTCATGACTTATCCAATTGACTTATCCATGTTGGCGATGATGGCCTGGGCAAACTCGCTGGTTTTCACCTGCGTCGAGCCGGGAAGCTGGCGGGCGAGGTCGTAGGTCACGCGCTTCTGGCGGATGGTGGCGGCGAGGCCGGACTCGACCAAGGTGGCCGCTTCCTTCCAGCCCAGCGCGTTGAGCATCATGACCCCGCTCAGCAGCAGCGAGCCCGGGTTGATGACGTCTTTATCGGCATACTTGGGCGCGGTGCCGTGCGTGGCCTCAAAGAGGGCGTACTCCTGGCTGAGGTTGGCGCCGGGCGCCATGCCCAGCCCGCCCACCTGGGCGGCGCAGGCGTCGGAGAGGTAGTCGCCGTTGAGGTTGGTGGTGCAGACCACCTGATAATCGCGGGGCCGCAGCAGCAACTGCTGAAACATGGAGTCGGCGATGCGGTCGTTGACCAGAATCTTTCCCGCCGGCAGCTTGCCGTGATAGGGTGCTTGCGCCAACTCGGCTTCCGTCACGCATTGCTCACGGAACTCCTGCGTGGCTACTTCGTAGCCCCAGTCGCGGAAGGCGCCCTCGGTGAACTTCTGGATGTTGCCCTTGTGCACCAGCGTCACCACCGTGCGCCCCTGCTCGATGGCGTGGCGGATGGCTTGGCGGACGAGGCGTTTCGAGCCCGTGATCGAGATGGGCTTGATACCGATGCCAGAGTCCGGGCGGACGGTTTTGCCGAACTTGTCTTGCAGGAAGGCAATCAACTGCGCCGCCTGCTCCGTACCTTGCTGGAACTCGATGCCGGCGTAGACGTCCTCGGTGTTCTCGCGGTAGATGACCACATCCACCGCCTCGGGCTCTTTGACCGGTGAGGGCACGCCGGGATAGTACTTCACCGGCCGCACACAGGCGTAGAGATCGAGTTCGATGCGCAGCGTCACGTTCAAGCTGCGGATGCCGCCGCCCACGGGCGTGGTCAGCGGACCCTTAATGGCGACGCGGAACTGCCGCAAGGCGTCCACCGTGTCGCGGGGCAACCACTCGCCGAAGCGCTCAAACGCCTTCCCGCCGGCGAACACCTCGTACCAGCGGATGCCGCGGCGGCCGCCGTAGGCGCGTGTGACGGCGGCGTCAAACACGGGCTGGCTGGCGCGCCAGATGTCAGGGCCGGTACCGTCGCCTTCGATAAAAGGAATGATGGGATGGTCGGGAACGAGAAACTTACCGTCGCCGGCTTGGATCAACTCGCCCTCGGGAACGGGGACGCCATTGTAGGCCTTCATGCTGGCATTCATGTGGTTGCGGGAGGCTCCTTCTGATGCCTGCCGCGGCGATGGATCATCGCCTGGGCCACGCGAGCCGCCAGCACCAGGGCCATGCCCACCAGCGCCATCGCCAGGCCCCATCGCGCCATCTCCGGTTGGCCCATCCAAAAACGCAGGAACAAACCGGCCAGCACGATGAGCAGACCCAACCAGTATAGTAGTGGAACCGCGAGCTTCATCGGCATTTCCTAGGGCCATTGCTCATAAAGTTCATGAATTCGAGCGCAGGCCGCGGCCACGGCGGCCGCCAGATCCCGTTCCCCGCCCCGCCCGGCGTCCACGCGATGACCGGGCCAAGCCAGCGGTTGAATACGCTCCAACCAAGCGCTGGCGCGGGTAATGACCTCGCCGGCGGCAGGGATGTCGCTGCCGGCCTTGCCGCTGGCCACGCGCAGCGCGTGATCGGCGGCGCGTAGAAACTCGGTTAAGGCGGCCAACTCGCCGGCCGTTGCCGGCGGCAGCAGCTCCGGCGCCAGAGCCCGCGCGGTGCCCGCCAAACCCGCCGCCGGCGGCGGCAGCCGCCCGGCGCCCAGCCAGCGGCGGGAGACGAGGAAATCCACGTCGTAGTAACCGCCGGGCGGGGTTTTCAGCCCCCAGCGCCCGGGCCGGCCTGCCTTTTGCATGCGCAGCCGCAGCGCGGCTAGCGCCGCGCCCATCGCCTCGTGATCGGTGCCACGACCCGAGAACCGCGCCGCCAGCGTGGCCGCCAACGCCTGCAGCACCTCCTGGCCGGTTCGTCCGTCCCCGGCCACCACGCGTGCCTTGAGGTAGCTCAACGCCTCCCAGGCGCCTGCGGTCCGTTGAAAGTGCGCCTCCACGCTGGCCGGCGTTTGCACCAGTTCACCCTCCCGCCCGCCGGGGCGCAGGCGCGTGTCCACGGCGTAGAGGCCGCCCTGTTGCGTGTAGGCGGTCAGCACCTCAATAAACTTGGCCGCCAAACGATTGGCGGGTTCGCGCTGGGCTTCGCGTGGCAAAAACACCATGTCCAGGGCGGTGAGCAGGTCCTGTCCCCCCCGCCCCACCCTTCCCACCCCCCCCACCACGAACGACTCCACCGGCGCGGCCGCCGGACGCGCCAGCGCCAGCGCCGCTTCCAAGATCTCCTCCGCCAGTGCGGTGTAGCGTGACAAGGTGGTCGCGATGGGGGCGGCCTGCTCCCGGGCCTCGTACCACTCCTGCAGGATCAACTGCAGCGTGCGCTGTTGACGCCAGCGGCGCAGATGCGCCATGCCCGCGCTAAATTCGCCCCCTGGCCAAGGCTCGGCAGTGGCGCCGGGGTTGAGCATCGCCAGCAGTTGCGGTTGGCGGATGAGCGTTTCGGCCATCCAGTCGCTGGCCTCGAGGGCGAGCGCTAGCCGCGGCAGCGCCGCCGGCGTGAGCTGGCGCAGCGCCGCCTCCGACTCCGGCAACGTGGCCGCCGAACGCAGCAAGCGCCGCCACTGCCGCTGGCCGTGGCGGCTCAGCTTCTCCTCGCCCGGCCAGCGGTCGTGCTCGCCCTCGTGCTCGATCACCGCCGGCGTGGCTCCAGCAGCGGCGCGAGGGACGGACAGCGCCGCCGCCTCCGGTCCCAAGTAGCCATCGTAGATCTCGCGCACACCGCTCATGCGAGCGTTGAGCTCGTGCAGCAAGGCCGCGGCGAGCGCCTCCGGGCCGGCGCCTTGCACCGCCATCTCCGATAATTCCGCCCCCACGGCGGTCGCCAAACGTCCGCCTTCGGCCCAGGCCAAACTGCGCGCCAGCGACCAGAGCCGCTCCGTCTGCGTCGGCAAGGTATGCGTCTGCTGCCCCAAGCGGAGCTGCAACCGGTGCTCGACCTGGCGCAGCAGCCAGTACGCCGCCGACAACCGCTGGTACTCGCCCGCCCCCAGCCGGCGTTTATCCTGCAACCGCTGCAGCGCGAACATGGTATTGCCGGTACGCACCCAGGGTTCGGCGCCGCCGTGCAAGCGCTGCAGATACTGCACCAGAAATTCGATATCCCGAATGCCGCCCGCGTCCAGCTTCACGTCCAGCTCCGGCCGCCGCCGTCCCAGGGCGCGGTGCCGCTCCAACTGCGCGCTGATGCGCTGGCGGGAGAGGCGCACGCCCTCGGCCACCGCCCCGGTGTCGGGCGCCGCTGGATACACGCGCGTCTGCACGGCTTCCAAAAACTGCTGTGCCAACCGCCACGATCCGGCGCAGGCCCGGGCGCGGATCAACATCTGCAGCTCCCAGTCCCGCGCCTGATGGATGTAGTAGTGCAACGCCCCATCGAGCGCCAACGCCAGCTCGCCCTCCCGCCCGCCGGGCCGGAGGCGGAGATCGACCCGATAGGCGGAACCCTCCGCCGTCACCCCCGAGACGTACTGGGTGATGGCTTGCGCCATGCGGGTAAAAAACTCGCGGTTGCTGGTGACTTCGGCTCCGCCGCTGGTTTCGCCGCCCACGTTGTACAAAAACATGAGGTCGATATCGGAACTGTAGTTGAGCTCCAGGCCGCCCAGCTTCCCCAACCCCAGGACCGCCAGTTCCGCCCCTTCGCCGTGGCGGCCGCGCGGGGTGCCAAAGCGGCCCGCCAACTCGTTCCAGGCCCAGGCGTAGGCTTGGGCGAGCAGGGCGTCGGCCAGACGCGACAGTTCTTCGGTGGTCTCCGCCAGCGTGGCCTGGCCTTGCAGATCGCGCAGGACGATGCGCAGGTACTCGCGCCGCTTGAAGCGCGCCAGACCGGCGCTGCGCTCGGCGGCGGGCAGGGCGGCGGTAAAGTCGGCGAGCGCCTGCGTCCAGCGGTCGCGGGCGCGTCCACTCGTCTCCCGGCGTGATTCATCCAGCCAGAGCAGCAACTCCGGGGATTGGACCAGCGTTTCGGCCAGGAACTCGCTATGTCCGAGCAGCGCCAGCAACGCTTCGGCGAGGGTGGGATCGGCGTGCAGCGCCTGGCGCACGGCGCCCGGGGCGGCGGCGGCAAAGCGGCGCCAGCCGGCCCGCGCCGCGTCCGGATCCGGCGCCCGCTCCAGCAATTGGACCAACAGGGAGGACTCCCCAGCATCCACTCTAGGAATAGTTGCGTCCGCCGTCACGTCCCTTTATTGTCGCTCAGATGGCGGGTTTTACCAGAACCGCGGCGGCGTGAGCGTCAACGCCACGCCGTACTCCCGGCGCTGGAAGCCGCCATCGTGGCGGTAGCCGCGCCACCAGCCGCCTTCGCCGCGCGCGCTGATCTGCCAGGCGCCCCACCGATGCCCGACGCCCAACCTGGCGGTGGCGCCATAGGCCAGCTCCGAGGTGGCGGCGAGCTCGACCGGAATGTAGTTATGCAAATAGATCGCGGTGAGCGGTACCACGCCCACATTGGCGGTGATCGGCCAGCCGGCGCAGGCACAGGCGCGGTTCCAAGTCACGCCGGAGCGCAGTTCGTACACAATCGCCTGTTCGCTGATCAGCCTGGCATAGGTGTTGGACGGCAGACTGGGGTTCGAGTTGAGATCGTAGGTGGTGACTTGGCGGTAGCGCGTCCACTGCCGCAGCAGGGTGAAATCGTAGCGCAGCGCGCCCCGTCCTGAAGTCAAGCCCCGCGACGAGGTCAGCGGCATCTGCTGTTCCAGAGCGAAGCTGCGGCTGCGCGCCTGTCCGGCGTTGCCATGGGTGGCGTTATTGCCGGGCTCAAAGTCGGTGTCCTGGTCGTAGGCGGGGTGGAGGCGGGAGGCAGGGGTGGCCCGCACTGTCGTGATCAACGGAATGCCAGCCCAGTGCCACCCCATCGTGGCCTCCCAGTCCACCCCGTCGTAGTCGTAGGCTTCCTTCGTCTCATGTGGATACGGGTCGTTGCGGATTTTGAGATGGAGGTCGAAGCGAACGTGATCGTGGAGGGCCACCGGGCCGAAGCTGATGTAATCCACCCGCGTGCCCTGCGCGGCCGCCAGCGCGCAGCAGCAGGCGAGCATCAAAAAAACAACAAAGCGGGTGGCGCGCGCTCTCTTCATGCGGACGCCATTATACTGAGGAGTCGGAACCGCCCGGGCTTGAAATGGCGTCGAAATTCATGGCCGTGAGGTACTGGGGCTGGCTGGCGGCCAAGCTGGCGGTGGCGGCGGGTTTGGCGTACGGGTTCTGGTGCTTGGCTGTGGATGTGGCCGGCCCCGGTCCCACCGGCTTGCTGGCCAATTGGCCACGCTTCGGCAGCGACTTGTCGTATACGGTGGCCATGGCGCTCGCCGTGATCGTCGCCTTCGGGTTGCTCTGGCTCTGTGCCGCCGATCAGTTGTACCGCTGCCACACCTGCGCCCGGCGCCTGAAGATGCCTGCGTCCGAGGGCGGCAACCTCAGCCATACCATGCTGGGCGGATCGCCATTTACCACCTACATCTGCACCTACGGCCACGGCAAGCTGTACGTGCCGGATGTGCACCTGTCCAGCAGCCGCGCCATCCGTTGGACAGGCTACGGCAACTTGTGGGAGAACCTCATGGAAGCCGAGCGGGAGGCGGTGAAGAAGTAGCGCCGCCAGCCCGAGCCCCTGTCCATGCCCCCGCCCAAGCTAACGTAATCAGCAGCACGCGCTCCAGGGCACGGGTGCGGCCGGTGGGGTCGTACCACTCCTTGGGCGTATGAAAGGCGCCGCCACTGCCGCCCGCGCCCAGGCGCAGCGCCTGCCGCCCCTGGGAGATGGGGATATTGGCGTCGGTGGAGGCGCATTGCAGATGGGTGGCGATGCGCAAGTGCGCGTCCACGCGCTGCACCAGTTGCAGCAGGGGCGCATCGGCGGCCAACTCGCCCCCCGGGCGCTCGCCCAGCGGTTCGATCCGCCCGTGGACGGTTCCGCTCAAGGCGGCGGCGTTCTCCTGTTCCAGCCCCAGCGCCAAGGCCCGGCGGACGGCGTGCTCCAGCCCGTCCAGGGCAGCGCTGCGGCGGGCGCGGAGATCGATCTTCAAGCTGGCGCTGGCGGCGATGGCGTTGACGGCGCTGCCGCCTTGCATCCATCCCAAATTGCACCCCAACTCGCCCGCCTGGGGCTGGACTTGGGCCAGCAGTGCCGTTGCCGTCCGGGCGGCGGCGTGGATGGCGCTGGCTCGGCCGAGATCGGACCAGCTATGTCCGCCCGGACCCTCAAACACCAGCTTGAGCCGCCGGCTCGGGAGCGCTTCAATGGTGACCGGCTCGCAGCCGGGACCGTCCAGCACCACGGTGGCGCCGATCCGGCGGGCATAGGTTCCGCGCGGCCGGAACAGGTGGCGCATGCCTTTGAGGTCGCCTTCCCCCTCCTCGCCCACATTGGCCACAAACAACACCGGCCGCGCGGTCTCGACGCCGGTTTCGTGCATCACCCGCATCAAGCCCAGCAACGCCGCCAAGCCAGCACCGTTGTCGCAGATTCCAGGAGCGAGGATGCGACCGCGGCGGCGCTGCGGCTCGACCGGCGTGCCCGGCGGAAACGCAGTGTCCAAGTGCGCCGTCAGCGCCAGCGCCGGCGCGGTGGCGGCACGTCCGGGACGCTCAGCCACCACGTTGCCGGCTTCGTCGATGGCGGCGTGCAGCCCCCAGGCTTGGCACTCTTTCAAAAACCACTCGGCCCGCAAGCCTTCAAAGCCGGTGGGCGCCGCGATCGTGGTGATCTCGATTTGCTGCCGCTCGATCCAGGGCTCAATCACGGTGAGCCGGTGCAGGGCGCGGCCCGTCCGGGCGCTGCGCAGCATTTCCTCCCAGGCGCCGAGGCTCACAGCTCCAGATTTAGAGTCCATGGACTCCATTTTTTCCGTCGATATTATGGTCGTAACGGACATGCACCAGGTAGAGGCCGCAGGCCGGTGCGGTGGGCCCAGCGGCGCGCCGGTTGGCGGCCGCCAGCACGGTGGGAATCTCTTCACCGCGGCGCGTGCCCCGTCCGACATCCAATAGAAAGCCGAGAAGGTTCCGGACCATGTGATGCAGAAAGCCGCGTCCTTCCACCTCGTAGACCAACTCGGGGCCCTGCCGGTGCAGCTCCGAACGCAACACCGTGCGGACCGTGGTGGCCACCGCCGGCGCCCCCTTGGCGGGGGTGGCGGCGAAGGAGCGGAAGTCGTGCGAGCCCGAGAAGCGCGGCGCCGCTGCCACCATCGCGACTTCGTTCAGCGGATAGGGGTGGTGATACACATAGCGGCGCAAAAACGGCGGGCACACCGCATCGCGCCAGATGCGGTAGCGGTAGAGCTTGGACACCGCATCGCGGCGGGCATCGAAGCCGGCCGCCACCTCGTCCACGGCATCGATCCGGATGCTGGCCGGCAGATGGGAGTTCAGCGCCCGCTGCAGGCTGGGAAGTGGAATGCGCAGGCTCTGGACCTCGCAGTGGGCCACCTGCGCCAGGGCATGGACGCCGGCGTCGGTGCGTCCGGACCCATGCAGATGTACGGGCTCGCCGCTCAGGGCGGCCAAGGCATCCTGCACCGTCTGCTGTACCGTCGTCAGCCCCGGCTGCACCTGCCAGCCATGGAAGTCACTGCCGTCATAGCTCAGGCGCAGACGCAGGGTTCGTGGTGATTCCGGCATGGATGGCGCCCGGCCCGCTTCATGCCGGTTCCCTATCGCCGAAACCGTGGCCGGGAGCGGAAAAGCTGTTAAGATTGTACCTTCTGCCACCCAGCTGCCAACACAGCCCGGTACAGGTGCGCGCGGTGTCATCTGGCATGGATTTATGCCCGCTTCGGCGGATCGGGTGAAACATTACCCCACAGTTCATCGTATCTTCAGAATCCGAATTGTGTACTGGCTCAAGACACAACCTCAGAATTCAGCGAACCGACGAGAAATCATGAACATGCGCAGGCTTCCGCTCCTTACCCTTCTGCTCATCTTCGCCACGGCTCTGCCCTCGATGGCTCAGGACCACAGCGTCGATTTCAACCCTGCCGGCATCAGTTTTGCCCAAGGGCGCAGTTGGACCCATACCCTGTTCGGCCAGCAGCCGATCACGGTAGCGCCGATCAGTTTAGCCAACAGCAGCCGTCTCCAGGGCCTCTTGCGCGGCGGCAAGCTTTATCTGTCGTTGAACGACGCCATCGCGCTGGCGCTTGAGAACAACCTCGATATCGCCATCGAACGCTTCAACTTGCCGATCGCCGATACCGGGATTCTGCAAGCCAAATCAGGAGCTTCGCCGGGTGGCGTCTCCACCGGGATTTCCAGCGGCACGCCCGGCGGCGGCGCCGGCGGCGGCGGGGGTGCGGTGGCAGCGGTGAACGGCGGCGGACCGGCGGTGCCCAACCTCGACCCCACATTCAGCACCAACTTCAGCATCGCCGATAACGTCCAACCCCCGGGCCATTCCACCCTCGGCAGCTCCTCCTTCAACAGTCAAGCTGCACTGCAGAGCCACAACACTCTGGCGGACTTCAGCTTTAACAAGGGTTTTGTCACCGGCGGCACGGTCAGCCTCGGCTATAGCAACACCCGCAGCTCCAGTTCCGTGTTCGCCCCGCAAATCAGCTCTGGCATTTCCTTCTCCTTCACGCAGCCGCTGCTGCAAGGCTTTGGCATCGAACTCAACACCAGAAACATCGTCACTGCCAAGGACGACCGCGAACTGGCCGACATCGCCTTCTCGCAGCAAGTGATGTCCACCGTGGCCCAGATCGAGGATCTTTATTGGAACGACGTCACCGCCAACCAAGCCGTGCGCAACGCCCAGGAATCAGTCGATTATGCTCAGACCACGCTGAACAACACCCAGCGGCAGGTGGAGGTGGGCACCATGGCCCCGCTGCAAACCACCCAGGCCAAGGCCACCTTGGCCACCTCGCAGCAGGCCTTGATCGCCGCTCAAAACACGCTCGAGTACGACGCGCTGCTGTTGAAAAATGCGGTCACCAAGAACATGGCCGATCCGACCCTGGCTGACGCTGACGTGGTGACCACCGACAGCCTCAACGTCGTGCCCAACGAGCCCATCCTGCCGGCCAGCGATCTGGTCAAGCTGGCGCTGCAATACCGGCCCGAACTGGCCGAAACCCGCATCAACATGTCGATTTCGGAGATGAATATCAAGGCCAGCAAGGACCTGCTCAAGCCCACCCTGAACCTCATTGGGGGTTATAACGCCAACTCGGTGCAACCGACTTACGGTTCCACCTTCGGCGACGTTTTCGCGGGCAATTTCCCCAGCTACTCGGTCGGCTTCAACCTGCAGATTCCGTTGACCAACCACTCCGGACAAGCCTCGGTGGCGCGCGCCCAACTGCAAATGCAACAGGCTCATCTGCAGCAACAGCAGCAGATCAATAACATTGTCATCAGCGTCGAGCAAGCCCGCTTCACGCTGGAATCCAGCCGGGCGCAGGTGCTGGCGGCCGGCCAGGCCGTGACCTTCAACCGCGAGACGGTCGACGCCGACCAGAAGCGGTTGGAACTGGGCGCCACGACCTTGACGCAGGTGCTGCTCGATCAGAGCAATCTGACGGCCGCCAACGCCAACCTGGTCACCGCCGAATCCACCTATGCCCAGGCCAAGGTCAGCCTGGAGCAACTCACCGGGCGCACGCTGGCCGCCAATCGCATCTCCATCCTGGATGCGGAAAACGGCAAGGTCACGCAGATGCCGCAAGCCAATTTCTAAATTGGGCGCGGGCGCCCGGCTTCCTTTCCCCGCTGGAGCAGCGCGGGGAGAGTTCGCCGCCCGCTTGGCACGAGCGCAGACGCTGGGGCCCCTTCGCCCAGCGCCTGCGCTCGTGCGATTTATAGACCCAAAGTTTCTATTCGCAGCGCAGGGTGATGACGGGGTCCACCTTGGTGGCTTGGCGGGCGGGCAGGTAACTGGCCACCAGGCCGGTGGCGATCAGCAGCGCCAGCACGGCGGCGACGACGAGCGGATCGCCGGGATGGACGCCGTAGAGCCAGTGCGGGAGCGCCATCGCCAGGGCGGCGGTGGCGATCAGGCCCAACAAAGCGCCGCCCACCATCAAGCGCAGCGCCTGCGCCATGATGAGGCTGCGGACCTGCGCGGCGCTGGCGCCCAAGGCCATGCGGACGCCGATTTCACGGGTACGGCGGGCGACATTTTGGGCCAGCAGGCTGTAGATGCCGGCTGCGGCCAGCACCAGCGCCAGCAGACCCATGATCAGCAGCAGGGTGGCGCGGAAGTCCGCCGGGGCGGTGGCGCGGCGCAGGGGTGCGTCCAGCGGGGCAAATTGGTAGAGCGGGATCTCGGGGTTGAGCGCAGCGGCGGCCTGCCGCAATTCCGGCACAAGGTCTGCTGGATTCCCGCGCGCCGCCCGTACCACCGCGCTCATGTCCCCGACCGGCGATTGCTCATAGGCGGCGTAGATGGTCCAGCCCGCCGGAGCCGCCAACGCTTCTTGACGCACGTCGCCGGCGATGCCAACGATGCGCGCCGTCATCGCCGTAGAACCGCGGCCCCAGGCGATCGCGGCCCCCAGCGCATCGCCGGACGGGTACCAGGCGCGCGCCAGATTTTGGCTCACGATGACCACGCGCCCGGAACCGCGTTGATCACTGCCGGTGAAATCACGGCCGCGCAGCGGAATGCGCAGGGTGCGGAAGTAGCCGGGTAACACCCGCGCCACCGTGGCCACTGGGCGCTCGACCTCCCGCCATCCGGCGGCGCTGGTGCCGGGCACATAAAAGTGCAATTGGGACTGATCCGGCCCCAGCGGCAGGTTCGAGGTCCATCCGGCGGAGGCGACCCCGGGCAGCGTTTGCAGGCGCTGGTTCAATTGGCGGAAGTAAGCGGCGCCGGCGTCGAGTTCGTCGATGTTGTTGTAGAGCAGCGAGGCCCGGAAGGTGAGCACCTGATGGGCATCGAACCCGGGGACCACGGCGTTGAGGCGGCGCACGCTCTGCAACAGCAGCCCCGCGCCGGCGAGCAGCACCACCGTAATCGCCACCTCGGCGCCGGCCACCCAATATTGAAAGCGGGAGGCGCTGCCGTCGGCGCGGAGCGCGGCCTGCAGGCTGCGGCCCCGGCGCCAATGCAGTGCCTCCCACGCCGGCGCCAAGCCCACGCCCAGGGCGGTAGCCGCCACCACGCCCAGAGCAAACACCAGCACCCGGCCGTCCAGGGCAATCGCCGCCAACTGCGGCAACTCCAAGGGCCGCCAGGCGCGCACCAGCGGCAGGGAGGCCGCCGCCAGCAGCCAGCCCACCGCGCCGGCCAGGGCGGCCAACAGCGCCGCTTCCGTCAACAGTTGCGCCACCAGCCGCGGCCGGCCCGCCCCCAGGCTGGCGCGAATGGCCATCTCCCGCCGCCGTCCCACCGCCTCCGCCAGGCGCAGATTGGCGACGTTGGCGCCGGCCACCCCGAACAGCAACAAGCCCGCCAGCAGCAACAGCCACAACGTGGCCCGATAGGGCAGCGTTAACGCTTCTCCCAAATTCGTAACCGTGATCGCCAAACCGCTGTCGGTGTCCGGATAGGTCACCGCCAACTGCGCCGCTGCCCGGTTTAAGGCCGCCGCCGCCGGAGCCAGGCCGCCCCCCGCCGGCAAGCGCGCCAGGCATTGCAGAAAACGGGCGCTGCGCCGCGCCAGCAACGCGTTGGAAAACGGCTCGGGGGCCCACAACTCCGTCCCGGCGGGAAAGTCGAAACCCGCCGGCATCACCCCCACCACGGTCAGGAAACGGTTATCGAGGTTAATGCCGCGGCCCAGAATCTGCGGGTCGCCTCCGTAGCGCTGGCGCCAGAGCCCATCGCTCAACACCGCCACTTCCGGCAACGCCAGCGCTTCATCGCTCAGGCGCAGCGCGCGTCCGCGCGCGGGCGCGACCCCCAGCACCGCAAAAAAATTGCCGGAGACGTTGGTGTAGGCGATGTGCTGCGGCGGGGCGCCTCCCGCCAGAGTGGCCACGTTGGGGAAGTAACTCGCCAGTGACAACTGGCCCCGGGTCTGGTCGCGCAGATCGAGAAAATCCGGCGCGGACAGGCTGCCGCCGCCGCTGCCCGGCGCCGACGCGCTCACGCTCACCAGCTCATCCGGACGCGGGTACGGCAGCGGCCGCAATAACAACGTGCTAAACACGCTGAAGGCCACCAACCCCGCTGCCAGCGCCAGCGCCAGCGTCCCCACCATCACCACGCTCAGGCTGTGCTGGTGGCGCAGCCGCCGTGACGCTTGCCGCAGGTCGCGGCCCACCGCGGTGACCCACGAGACTTGGACGAAATCGTGCACCAAACCTCGGCCGTCAGTCTACTGGATTTCGCCCGGTTAAGCCAGCGGCGGCAACGCGGGCGCTATGGCATGCTGTTAGCCATGGACATCAATTCGCTGCTGCTGGCCGAGTTCGACGCGGAGATGCAAGCCACCCGCGCCGCCCTGGAGCGCGTTCCGAATCAGCCGGAGTTCACCGCCCATCCCAAGTCGATGCCGCTCAAAAATCTGGCGCCCCACGTAGCGCAGTTGCCCGCATTGGGCGTGCTGGTGCTCACCACGCCGGGCCTGGATTTCGCCACCGCACAATTCCAACGCCTGCCGTTCGAGTCGCCGGCGCAGGTGGTGGCCGCGTTCGATGCCGCCGCGGCCCGGGTGCGGAGTGCCCTGGGGGCGGCCTCCGACGCCAGTTGGAGCGAAAACTGGAAGCTCAGCCGAGGAGCCTTCACTCTGTACGAGGGCGCGCGTTTCGTGGCCTACCGGCGGGTGTTCCTCAACCACCTCATTCATCACCGCGCCCAGCTCGGCGTTTATCTGCGGCTGTTGAACGTCGCGGTGCCGGGGGCGTATGGGCCTTCCGCCGACGAACAGTAGCCATTAATTGGCGCGGGCCCCGGCGCGGCTGCGCCGCGCCTCCCGCTTGCGCGCCGGCGGGGTCGGGGAACCCCTCGGCCCCAACCCCGCCAGCGCGCCCGCTGCCAGCGGCCGACGGCGCCGCGTACAACTCGGGATAAGAACGCGGCTCGGCTGCGCCCGCCGCGAAGCCGAGCTCTTTTGCCGTGCGGCGCACCCAGGCGGCCGAGCCCTCGAGCTCCAGGTAGACGCCCATGGGCGTTTCGTCCCAGGCGAGCTCGCCGGCTGCACCGGCGCGGTTGAATACCGTCCGGTAGCGGCGGTAAACAAGTTGAGCGTGATAGCCCAGGGCTTCCAGGGCGCAGCGGCAGGCCGGGCCATCGGCCACGCCGGTTTCAGCTTCCGCCCGGCGCTTGAGGGGTCCTGGGAGGCGCGGCCCTTTGACCGTCAACAGCCACCGCGTCCCGCTCTGCCGCAAGCGCAGCAGGCGGCCGTGGCGGCGCAGGCTGGCGCGGGAATCGTCGAAAATCCAATTGGCTTCCGGTTGCCGCCGGACATGCACGCGGAACCCTAGTTGGCGCAGGCGCGCCCGCAGCGGCTCCGGATCAGGCACCCGGAACTTGAGCTCGATCTCCATGGCTGGCGCGAGCCCCGCGGCGCGGCTTCGCCGCGCGTCCCGCGTTACGCGCTCCTCTCAATCACCAGCTCGGGCAGGCGGGCCAGCGCATCCCGCCACGGCGAGGGCGGCAGAGTTTCGAGCGCCTGTCCCGCCCAGCGCGCGTGTTCCCGGCTCTCGGCCCGGGCGCGCTCCAGCCCCCCGCTCGCTTCCACCAGCCGCTGCACCTCGGCAAACGGGACTTGGCCGTAGCCCCCGTCGCGCATCACTTGCTCCAACACCGCGCGCGCCGCCGGGGCGGAGGCTTCGTAGGCGTAAATGGCCGGCAACGTCATCTTCCCTTCCCGCAGATCATTGCCCAC
The DNA here is from genome assembly GCA_025451775.1 of Terriglobales bacterium. Lineage (GTDB taxonomy): Bacteria > Acidobacteriota > Terriglobia > Terriglobales > SCQP01 > SCQP01. The sequence continues at coordinate 11,461 of JANWJU010000098.1, read as the reverse complement.
CGGCTTACCGAGCTGGCGCTCGTCGGCGGTGAAATCGAGGATGTCGTCGACCATCTGAAAAGCCAGCCCGAGGTGGCGGCCGAACTGGCTGAGGCGGTCCACCGCATCCGCAGGCAGGCCGCCGGCCATTGCGCCCAACTGCGAGGACACCTCGAATAGCCGCGCCGTCTTGCGTTCGATGAGATCGAGGTGCTCGGCCGCCGTGACCACGCGGCCCAATCGGTCCAACTGCAGCAGTTCCCCCTCGACCATCTTTTGGGTGAGCGCGATCAAGGCATCGAGGATGCCGAAGTGCCGTTCCTCCAGCGCCAGGCGGAACGCCTGCATGTAGAGCCAGTCGCCCGCCAGCACGCATTTCTGATTGCCCCAGCGGGCGTTGGCGGAGGGGCGGCCGCGGCGGGTGGCGGCGGCATCAATGATATCGTCGTGCACCAGCGTGGCGGCGTGGATCATCTCCACGATCGCTGCCAGGCGGATGCGCGTCGTCGGCGCACAATCGGCAAAGCGGGCGCCCAGCAACACCAGCGCCGGTCGAATGCGCTTGCCGCCGCTCTGCCGTAGGTACTCGCCAATCTCCGTGGCTGCCGGAGCGTCGCAGGCGCACCGCCGGGCCAGCTCCGCCTCGACCAGATCCAGATCCTCGCGGATGGGGAGCAGCACATCCAGACCGGCTCCGAGACCGGGGTGTGGGCCAGGATATGGAATGGCGGGCGGCATCGATGAAATCACTGGGGAATCATTGGCTGCGGAAGTTGATGAACTGCAGATCAATGCCGAAGTCGTGGGCGCGCAGCTTGGCAATGGCTTCCTGCAGTGTGTCCCGGTCCTTGCCCGATACCCGGACGACATCGCCCTGGATCGCCGCCTGCACCTTGAGCTTGGCGTCCTTGATGACGCGCACGATCTCGCGCGCCTTCTCACTGGCAATGCCGCTCTGCAGAGTCACCTTCTGGCGCACCGTGCTTCCGGACGCGGCCTCGACCGCGCCAAAGGTCAGCGCCCGCAGCGACACCCCGCGCTTGACCAGCTTTTGCTGCAGGATCTCCGTCACCGCGGTGAGTTTGTAGTCGTCCTGCGTGGCCAGCGTCAGCGTCTTTTCCTTTTCATCCAGCTGAATGGTGGTACGGGAGTTCTTGAGGTCGTAGCGGGTGGTGATCTCCTTGAGCGCCTGTTGCACCGCATTGGACACTTCGGGCATCTGCACTTCGCTGGCGACATCGAAGGAGTTCTCGTGAGCGGCCATACGCCATTATGCGGGATTTAGAGGATGGCGCGGGGAAAGAGGCGGAAGAAATTCTCCCGCGTCAGGCGGGCAATCGCCTCCGGGCTCACGTTCCGGATTTCGGCCAGCCGCGCGGCCGTGGCCGCCACAAAAGCGGGCTCGTTACGCTTTCCACGGTACGGCACCGGCGCCAGAAAGGGGGCATCGGTCTCGATCAGGATGCGGTCGGCGGGAGCGGCCGCTGCCGTCGCGCGCAAACCGTGCGCATTGTTGAACGTCAGCACCCCGGAGAAGGACAGATACCACCCCAAGGCCAGCGCCTGCTCGGCTTCCGCCCAGGACCCGGCGAAGCAATGGAACACGCCGCGGGCGGGCGGATTATGCGCGGCGATCAGCGCCACACAATCGTCGAACGCCTCCCGGCAGTGTACGGACACCGGCAACCCACACGCGGCTGCCAGCCGCAGTTGCCGCTCGAAGGCGTCGCGCTGGGCTTCCTTGGGCGAGTGGTGGTAGTGATAATCCAATCCAATCTCGCCGATGGCAATGATCAGCGGATCGGCGGCGAGCTGGCCGAGCTCTTCCCAAATGGCGGCGTTGGCTGGGCTGGTGGCGCGGGCGGCGTCGTGGGGATGGATTCCCACCGTCGCCCAGAGCTTCAACCCTGCGTGCCCCTGGAACGTCCGGGCGCACTCCAGACCCACTGCCAGCGTGCCCGGCTCGGCGCCGCCGCCAATCGCCACCAGTCCGTCCACGCCCGCCGCCGCCGCGCGTTCGAACATGGCGGCGCGATCATCGTCAAACTCGTCTCCGTCGGGATGGCAATGGGAATCGATCAGCACGGTTCAGTTACCAGTTGCCAGCGAACGCATCTCCGCCAGGCCATCGGGGCCCCACTGGCCGCTGGCAACTGGGAGCGAGCGCAGCGAGCGTACTGGCAACTTCTTATTTATGCAATCACCGCAGGCGGGCGCCGTTGGGCGTGTCGCTGGGCACGCTCACCAGCACCGGCGCTCCGGCGTCGCCCACGGAGGCGGCCACGATCATGCCGTTGCTCTCCACCCCGCGCAGCTTGCGCGGGGCGAGGTTGGCCACAATGATCACCTTGCGGCCGGGCAGCGTTTCCGGCTCGTAGGCGAGCGCGATGCCGGCCACAATCTGCCGCACTTCGCTGCCGATATCGACGGTCAGCTTCAGCAGCTTGTCGGCGCCCTTGATGCGTTCGGCGGTCAGCACCTCGCCCACGCGCAGATCGACTTTGGCGAAATCGTCGATGGCGATATGGACATCCGCCGCTGGCTTGGCCGCCGGGGCGGGCAGCTGCTCCTCCATCACTTCCAGGCGTTTAAGTTCTTCCAAGGTCTTCTCCTTCTCCAGACGGGGAAATAGCGCCGCCGTCACCCCAATGCGCTGGCCGGGCGCCACATCGTCCCAGTGGAGGTGTTCGATGTTCTGCTCCGGTCCGGCGGGCAACCCCAGCTGAGCCCACAGTGCGCGTGCGCTCTCGGGCAGCACCGGCGCGAGCAACACGGCGCTGCAGCGCAGCGCCAGGTAGGCGGTGCGCAGCACGCGATCCAGTTGCGCCCGGCCCGCGTCGTTATCGAGAGTCCAAGGGCGTTGTTCGGCCAGATAACGATCCATGCCTGCGATCAACTGCCAGACGGCTTCTAATCCGCGGGAAAACTGCCAGCCTTCAAACTCGGCGATGAGCGTGCGGCGGGCCTGCCCGGCCAGTTCGCGCATGGCCGCATCACTCTCTCCCTCGGGCACGGCGCCGTCCCGGTATTTGGCGATCATGGCTAGCGTGCGGCTGGCGAGGTTGCCCCAGCCGTTGGCGAGGTCGGCGTTGTAGCGGGTCACCAGCGCCGTGGTGGAGAAGTTGCCATCCTGGCCAAAGCTGATCTCGCGCAGCAGGAAGTAGCGCAGCGCGTCGGCGCCCAACACCTGGCGGATGGGCTCAGGGCGCAGCACGTTGCCCACCGATTTCGACATTTTTTGCTCGTCAAAAAGCAGCCAGCCGTGGGCGATGATGCCGCGCGGCAGCGGCAGCTCCGCCGCCATGAGGAACGCCGGCCAGTAGACGCAGTGGAAACGGACGATCTCTTTGCCCACCAAATGCCACGCCGGCCACAGCTTCTGCCAGCGCTGCTGGTCGGCGGCGGCGGGCGAGCCGTAGCCGATGCCGCTGAGATAGCCAATCAGGGCGTCGAACCAGACATAGAGGACATGCTTCTCGTCCCCCGGGACGGGAATACCCCAGTGGATCGAGGTGCGGGTGATGGAGACGTCCTTCAGCCCGGCTTCCACGAACCCCAGCACCTCGTTGCGCCGGCTCTCGGGGCGAATGAAGTCCGGCTGCGCGCGGTACAGCTCCAACAGGCGGTCAGAAAACGCCGACAGCTTGAAGTAGTAGTTCTCCTCCGTCACCAGTTCGGTGGGCTTACCGCACGTCGGGCAGGGATTGCCGGGTTGGCCCTCACCGATAAACAGCTCGCAGCTCACGCAATAGGGGCCGCTGTAGCTGCCCTTGTAGATATAGCCGTTCTTCTGCAGGCGGGCGAAGATCTCGGTGACGGCGGCGGTGTGGCGCGGCTCGGTGGTGCGAATATAGAAGCTGTAGTCCAGCCCCAGCCGGTCCCACTCCTGCCGGAACTGGGCCGAAACTTGATCGGCGAACTGTTGCGGGGAAATGCCCGCGGCCTCGGCCGCGCGCTGGATCTTCTGGCCGTGCTCGTCGGTGCCGGTGAGGAAGGCGGCCTCCCGCCCCAGTTGGCGCTGGAAGCGGGTCATCGTGTCGGCGACGATGGTGGAGTAGGCGTGCCCCAGATGCGGCCGGGCGTTGACGTAGTACAGCGGGGTGGTGAGAAAGAAGGTCTCCATGGCGTGGCCACAAAATTCTAGTATAGGGCGGCGGCCTGACCCGCCCGCGGGCGCCCGTGCGCGCCGCCATGCAAAAACCCCATGGCCTCGCCACCGCATGGAGGCGGCGTTTTGATCCTTGCGGGCCAGACCACCGTCTGCCCGACTGCGATGGTGTGGCGTGGACCGTGCGGGGGCGCTTTAATCGTCAGGCGGCACATCAGCGTCTCCCAGAGTCTCTACGTCGTGAGGCCTGCGCCGATCTGAGGTGGCACCTCAAGTCCGCCCTTCCTGCCGCCGATGTAGTGACGGGAAGTGTTCCATCTCGTTGTTTTAACTTGACATAGTGGCGGTGTCGCGTAGGATGGAGCCACCGTTAAAGCCATATTCAGGGGACCATGCACCGACTAACTGATAGCTGGCGCTGGGCGTGCGCAGCAGTGATTTTGCTGGGATTAACTGGCGGCGGCGCTCTGCGCCTGCAGGGGCAAGCCACGGCAACGGGCACGATTGTGGGGGCTGTGACCGATCCGAGCAGTGCCGCGATTCCCGCGGCTAACGTCACGCTGACCGACAATGCCACGGGCGTGATACGCACGGTCCAGACCAATAGCGCAGGCCGCTACCTTTTCCCCGCGGTCAGGCTGGGCACCTACGATCTGCGCGTGGACAAAGCCGGGTTCCAATCCGCCCGCATCACCGGACAAGCGGTGAACGTGGCGGCGGCACTCACCGAAAACGTCCGGCTCACGGTTGGCACCGTCAATCAAACGGTGGAGGTCGGCGCCTCGCCCGTCGCCGAGTTGCAGACCATGAACGCCTCCCTCGGCACGGCGCTCTCCGGCGATGCCGCCCTGGCGCTCCCCAACCTCGGCCGCGATGCTTCGTCGCTGTTGATTTACCAGGGCAACACCAACCCCGCAGGCGAGATCTCGGGGGCCTTGAAGGATCAGAACACCTACCTGCTGGACGGGGGCAACAATACCAGCGATATTGACGGCAACGGCGCCCTCTATACCGCCGGCTTCAGCAGCAACAACTCCGGCTCCGGCGTCGTGCCCACCCCGGTGGAGAGCATCCAGGAGATCCGCGTCACCACCAACAACCCCACCGCCGATTACAGCACGGCCTCCGGCGGCGAGGTGATGATGGTCACCAAGCGCGGCACCAGCGCCTGGCACGGCTCACTCTACGACTTTTATCAGGCCAACTGGCTCAACGCCAACGATTGGAACGACAACCGGCTGGGCATCCATCAGCAGAAGAATCATCAGAACCGGTTTGGCGGCGCGTTGGGCGGACCGCTGCTCCCTCCCATGCTGGGCGGCAAGACGTTTTTCTACATGAACTTCGAGGGCCGGCGCTTTCCGCTGTCGCAGACGGAGACCACCATCGTGCCCTCGGCTCTGATGCGGCAAGGCATCCTGCAATTCCGCGACGGCAACAAGGTGGTCGAGCAGTTTGACTTGGCCACTTCCACCGCCTGTGGGCCCACGGGCGGACAGCCGTGCGATCCCCGCCAAATCGGCATCAGTCCGCTGGTAAGCGGGCTGTGGTCGAAGTACATGCCGGTGGGCAACAATACTTCCGTCGGCGACGGCCTCAACACCATTGGCGACAGCCAGCAAGTGAGCATCCCCACCAGCGACAACAGCTTCGTGGCGCGCATGGACCATGACTTCGGCTCCAATTGGCAATGGATGGCCAGCTATCGCATGGACAAGTCGGTTGATCCGGAAACCAGCAGCTATCCGCAGTTTGACTGGGGCGGGGTTTTACCGGGCGACACGCTGGGCGTGCCGCGGCTGACTTCGGTGCATCCGGTGCAGCCGCGGTACTTCGTCACCGCGCTCACCGGCCAGATCACACCCAACCTGGTCAATCAATTCCATTTCAACTACGTCCGCAATTGGTGGTCGTGGCAGACCGGTGGCGTGCCCCAACTGATCCCGGGCGTACCCGCCGGCGTCAGCGTCGGCGGCGGCATCACCGGCGGGCTGGATCCCGTGAACATCAACTGGCCCGGCGCCCGCCAGCGCACCTGGAACGGCCACGATTGGAACTACAGCGACAACGTGAGCTGGAATCATGGCAACCATCTGGTGCAATTCGGCGCCAACTGGGACCACACCTGGGTGCGGTTCGTCCGCGACGACGCCGGCGGGGCACTGACCACGCCCGAATACACGCTGGGCGGCGCTCACAGCATTCTCGCTTCCGCGGACTACCGCCCGCCCTCCTGCACGGCCACGCTCCTCACCAACTGTATCGCCGCCACCTCCGCCCAATGGGATCAGCTCTACTACGAGACCATCGGCACCCTGGATAGCGCCAAGGTGGTGGGCAGCCGCACCGGCGCCAACCTCACCTTGCAACCGCAGGGCACCCCCATTGGCGCCACCAGCGCCATCAACAATTGGAGCATTTATGCCAGCGACAGTTGGCACATCACGCCGCGGCTGACACTAACCTATGGAGTGAACTGGGGCGCGCAGATGCCGCCGGTCGAGCAAAACGGCGCGCAGGATATTTTGGTCGACGGCAATGGCACCCCCATCACCACCATCGGCTATCTGAGCGCCAAGGCCAAGGCCGCCTTGGCGGGTCAGAACTATAATCCGGTGCTCGGCTATGAGCCGGTGGGCGCGGTCAAGAGCCTGGGTCAGTATCCGTTCCACCCCGTCTACGCGGACGCCAGCCCGCGTCTGGCCGCCGCCTGGAACCCGCACTTTGGCGGGGGTTGGAGGCAACGCCTGTTCGGCAGCGATGCCAGCGTGCTGCGCGCCGGTTGGGGACGCGTCTACGATCGCAGCAACGGCACCACCTTGGTGATTTCCCCGCTCAACGGCGTCGGCTTCGCCCAAGCTGCCACCTGCTACGGCGTGAACTCACCCAGCGTGACCAGCTCGGCGGCAGCCTGTAACGGCACCGCCACGCAGACGGCCGCCACCGCCTTCCGCCTCGGTACCGACGGCAACGTGGCCCCGCTGCCGGCGCTGCCGGCCACGCTGGCAACGCCCATTCAGCCCGGGGTAAACAGTGCCGCCATCGCCAGCGGGGGTAGCATCTCCCCCGATTTCCAGCCGGCAGCGATTGACGAGTTCACCGTCAGCCTGCAGCGCCAACTCCCCGGCAACACCATCTTGCAACTCGCCTGGGTGGGCCGCTGGGAGCGGCATCAGTACCGCACCGAAGACCTCAACCAAGTGCCCTACATGATGACCCTGGGCGGCCAATCCTTCGCCCAAGCCTACGCCGCACTCGCCAACCAGCTCAACGCCGACCCATCGATCAGCCCCAGCGCCGTCACCCCGCAACCGTTTTTTGAAGCAGCGCTGGCCAAGGGCCCCGGAAATTTCTGCGCCAATGCCGCCAACTGCACCGCCGCCGTGGCCGCCGCCGAAGGCCCCACTGGCACCAACAACATCGGCCTCCAGAACGTGGCCAACCTCTGGGGTGATCTGGAAAACCACTGGGTCTTCGGCCCCGCCTTGATTCAGAGCCAGGGGCTGGGCGGCGCCGAGTTGGCCTCCTCGAATGGCCGCTCGACCTACAACGCCGGCGTCCTCAGCCTGCAAAAGCGGGCCGCCAACGGGCTCACGCTCGATGGCAACCTCACCTGGTCCCACGCCCTCGACATGGGCGCCTACTACCAGGCGGCGAGCGGCTCGCAGACGGTTGACGCCTTCAGCCGTACCGCCGATTACGGCACGTCTCTCTACGACCTGCGCTGGATCGCCAACATCACCGCGCTCTATCAAATCCCTTACCAGGGCGCGGGCTGGGAGGGACGGCTGTTCGGGGGCTGGTCGGTGGCCCCCATCCTGACCTGGCACAGCGGCGATCCGCTCTCGGTCATTGACGGATCGTGGGAGGAGTACGGCTCCCCTACCGTCAACTCCGATAACGATGTCTCGGCGATCCCGCTCAAATCCATTCCCCAGGTGACTCCGCACTTCAACTTCACCAGCAACGGCGTCGTGGGGGCCAACCAAGATCCCACCGGCGGCGGCACCGGCATCAATGCCTTTGCCGACCCGGCGGCGGTGCTGGCCTCGTTCCGTCCCGCCATCCTGGGGCAGGACCACTCCCGCACCACCATCTTTGGCTATGGCCAGGCGTTCTGGAACGTAGACATGAATCTGCGCAAAGACTTCCAAGTCACTGAGCGTTTGGGCGCGACCTTCAACGTGGAGATGACCAATGCCTTCAATCACGTCAATTGGGCCGACCCCAGCCTGATGCTGCAAGATCCAGCCGACTTCGGCACCATCACGGGCACCCAAAATGGTCCCCGGCAGATGGAATTAGGGCTGCGCCTGCACTGGTAGGCGCAACCAGCGGGCGCTGGTTTTGCCTTGCGAATCACCTCCGGCTGCGCTACGCTGCTAGCGTTGTCCAGTCGGAGGTGATCTTTGAAAGTCGGCGTTTTTACCCCGTTATTGTCGAATTTTTCTCTCCCTGAAGTTCTCAAGAAGCTGCAATCGGTCGGCATCAGCACGGTCGAGTTGGGCACCGGCAACTATCCTGGCGACGCCCATTGCAAGCTCTCCATGCTCGACAACAAGGCTGAGCTGGACACGTTCAAAAAGACGCTCGCCGACCACGGCTTTTCCATCAGCGCCCTGAGCTGCCACGGCAACCCGCTGCACCCGGATCCGGCCCGCGCCAAGCACGACCAGCAGGTGAATGAGAAGACCATCCTGCTGGCCGAGAAGCTGGGCGTGCCCGTGGTGGTGGACTTCTCCGGCTGCCCCGGCGATTCGCCCGCGGCCAAACAGCCCAATTGGGTCACCTGCCCCTGGCCGCCCGATTTCCTCGACGTGCTGAAGTGGCAGTGGGATGAGGTGGTGACACCGTACTGGGTGAAGCGGGCCAAGTTCGCCGCCGACCACGGCGTCAAGATCGCCATCGAGATGCACCCCGGCTTCGTGGCCTACAGCCCGGAGACGATGCTGAAGCTGCGCGCCATCGCCGGCCCCGCGCTGGGGTGCAACTACGATCCCAGCCACATGTTCTGGCAGAATATCGACCCCATCGCCGCCATCCGCATCCTCGGCGACGCCATCTTCCACGTCCACGCCAAGGACACCCAGATCTACGGCCGTAACCTGCCCCTCACCGGCGTGCTGGACACCAAACCTTACACCGACGAGCGCAACCGCGGCTGGATCTTCCGCACCTGCGGCTACGGCCACGGCGAGGAGTGGTGGCGGGAGTTCGTCTCCACACTGCGCATGTACGGCTACGACTACACCCTCTCGATCGAGCACGAGGACAGCCTGTTGTCGCCTAACGAGGGCCTCACGCGCGCGGCCAGCTTCCTGCTGCCCATCGTCCCCGCCGAGCAGCCCGCCGCCGCCTGGTGGGTGTAATTCAAGGAAAGTTCATGAGCACCTATACATCTGCTGTCATCGGCGCTGGCTTCATCGGCCACGCCCACGTGGAAGCCCTGCGCCGGCTGGGATCGGTCGACATCCGCGCCATCGCCGACGCCCAACTGCCCGCCGCCCAGAAGCTGGCGCAGGAGTTTGGCATCGGCCGCGCGGTGGCCGATTACACGGAGGTCATCAACGACCCCGCCATCCAAGTCGTGCATGTATGCACCCCCAACGCGCTGCACTTCCCTATCGCGGAAGCGGCGCTGAAGGCGGGCAAGCATGTGCTCTGCGAAAAGCCGCTTGCCATCTCAGCCGCGGAGGCGCAGAAGCTGGTGGCGCTGGCGGCGGAGAAGAAGCTCCGCAACGCCACCTGCCACAACCTGCGCTATTACCCCTTGGTGCAGCAGATGCGCCGCATGTGCGCCGCCGGCGAGTTGGGCGAGATTCTCGTCGTCCAGGGCACATATTCGCAGGATTGGCTGCTTTACGACACCGACTGGAACTGGCGCATCGACCAAAAAGCCAACGGCGCCTCCCGCACCCTGGCCGATATCGGCTCGCACTGGTGCGATATGACCGAACACGTCACCGGCCTGCGCATCCAGTCGGTGTGCGCGGAGGTGCAGACCTTCCACAAGAACCGCAAGCGGCCCAAAGGGGAGATCGAGACCTTCTCGGGCAAGATGTTGAAGCCCGAAGACTACGAGTTGGTGCCCATCACGACCGAGGACTTCGGCTCCTGCCTCTTCCACCTCGGCGAGCGCGCCCGCGGCGCCTTCACCGTGAGCCAGGTCTCGGCGGGCCGCAAAAACCAGCTGCGCATCGAGATCTACGGCACCCTGGGTTCGGTGACCTGGGATCAGGAGCGCCCCAACCAGCTCTGGATCGGGAACCGCAACACCAACAACCAGGAGCTGCTCAAGGATCCTTCCCTGCTGAAACCCGAAGCCCGCGCCTTCGCCGATTACCCCGGCGGACACGCCGAAGGCTACCCCGACACTTTCAAGCAGCTCTTCCGCCGCTTCTACGCTTCGGTCGGCAGCGCCTCGGCGCCGCTCGAGTACCCGCAGTTCAGCGACGGCCTGCGGCAGCTGCAAATTCTGGAGGCCGAGTTGGAGAGCAACACAACGCGCAAGTGGGTGGATACGCCGAAAGCCTAGCTGGCAGAAACACAACCGGCGTAAGGCTGGCACGGCGCCGGGAATCGAACCCCGGCGCCGTAAGTTTCTTCAAGCCCGCCGGCGCGGGTCCGCCGGCCAGAACCGCTTGGCTCCGGGGTCGGCAATAGGGCCGGGGGCCCGGGTGTCCCCGGTTGCCTGGCCCAGGATATCCGTCTCGATATGATTGAATGCGTGGTGTCTTGGAAACGGCTGGCTGCTGCTCAGCGTCAGCTCCAAGCGGTCAGGATCGAAGTCAATCTGCACGTCGCCCAGCGCCCCCTGCGTGTCCCAGCCGTGCGCCTGGCGCCAGGCCGGCAAGTCCTGCCACTGTTGCGCGCCGCCGGTGAAAAACCCCAGGAACCGGTCCGGCATGGCAGCGTAGAGGTTCCCGTCAGCTTGATTGTTCTGGTTGAGGAACACGATCGCTGACTTGCCGCACTTGGCAAAGATGTTGTTATCAATATTGTTCCCCGAGGCCGTTCCGCTGCGGGCGCGATCCGGACGGGTGATGGCAAAAATACCGGAGTTGTCGCAGCGTCCAATCAGGTTTTGAGCGATGGTCAAGCGATCGGTGGCGTTGATGAAGATGCCCGACCCCGCGCAGCCGCGCTGCCCCGGCGTGCCCGGCTCGGCGTTGCGGACGTTCCAAATGATATTGGTGTCGATCTGATTCCGTTGGAGGTTCATCTCCATGTGGACCGCGGCACTGACAGTGAGCACGTCCGCGAACACATTGCTGCTGATGCGGCAGTTGATGTTGTTGCTGTCGAGCCAGATCCCGTTGGCATGGCGGATATGGCGGACCACGTTGCGGCGGAAGAGCAGATTGCGGCCGAAAT
>JANWJU010000097.1 GCA_025451775.1 Terriglobales bacterium | reverse complement strand
TACCAAGCCGCGCGCCTCAGCTCGGTGCTCTCCTCCGAGATGGTGGCGGTGGCCGTGGCCTGGCAGGTCTACGAGACCACCCACCGCGCCGTCAGCCTGGGCTACGTCGGACTGGCCCAGTTCCTGCCCAGCTTCCTGCTGTTTTTGGCTGCCGGCCACGCCGTCGACCGCTTCGACCGGCGGCGCGTCCTGCAAGTGGTGCAGTTCAGCTACGCGATCATCGCCGCGCTGTTGCTGGCCTACTCGCTCTCCGGCTCGCGGGCGGTGGCGCCGGTCTACGCCATCCTCATCCTGCTGGGCATCGGGCGCGCCTTTGGGGCCCCGGCGGGGCAAGCCTTCGTGCCCGATCTCGTGCCCGAACACCATTTTGCCAACGCGGTCACGTGGGGATCGAGCGTCTTCATGATCGCCACCATCGCCGGCCCCGGCCTGGGCGGGCTGGTCTACGCCTGGATGGGCGCGGCTTCCGTCTACGGCGTGGCCATCGCCGCGTACGTGGTGTCGTTCGCCTTCACCACCGCCATCCGCACCCGCACCGGGCGCATGGAACCGCGGGGCGCCTCGCTGGAAACGGTGCTGGCCGGGTTCCGCTACGTGTGGAACAGCCCGATCATTCTGGGTTCGATTTCGCTCGATTTATTTGCCGTGTTGCTGGGCGGCGCCGTCGCCTTGCTGCCCATCTTCGCCAGCGACGTGCTGCACACTGGCGTGCGCGGCTTGGGCATCCTGCGGGCCGCGCCCTCCGCCGGCGCCATGGTGATGGCCATCCTGCTGGCCTTCCGGCCCTTGCGCCGGCGGGCGGGCGCCATGATGTTTGCCGGGGTGGCGATTTTCGGCGCGGCGACCATCGGCTTTGGCCTGAGCCGCAGCCTGCCGCTCTCGCTGGTGCTGCTATTTGTGGTGGGGGCGGCGGATATGATCAGCGTGGTGGTGCGCCAGACGTTGGTGCAGATCCAGACCCCCGGCCAGATGCGCGGCCGCGTGAGCGCGGTCAACATGCTGTTTATCGGCACCTCGAACCAGTTTGGCGAGTTCGAGAGCGGGGTCACGGCACAGTGGCTGGGGGCGGTGCCGGCGACGGTGCTGGGCGGCATCGGCACGCTGCTGGTGGTGGCGGCCTGGACGCGCATGTTCCCCGCGCTGCGCCGCGTGCAGAGCCTGCGCCCCGAGGGTCAAAGCGCCACCCAGCGCGAGGCCGAACGCCGCGCCAGCGCACAGCCGGTTTAATATTGCAGCTATGGCGGAACGCCCACTACGCGCGGAACCCTTGGAACGTCTCGAACGCTCCATGCTGTTCGTGCCGGCCAATCAACCGCGCATGATCGCCAAGGCCGCCGCCTCGAGCGCCGACGCCGTCTGCATCGACCTCGAGGACGCCGTGCCCCTGGCCGAGAAGGCTGCCAGCCGGGCGGCGGTGATCCGTGCCCTGCGGGAGCTGGACTTTGGCCCGCGCTTGCGCCTATTCCGCATGAACGGCCTGGATACCCCCTTCGCCTACCGCGACCTCATCGACGTCGTCGAGGCCGCCGGCGGCCACCTGGATTTGGTGATGCTGCCCAAGGCGTCCGGCGCTGGCGAGGTGGCGTTCGTGGACCGTCTCTTGGGCCAGATCGAAGCTCACCTGGGGATGAAATCCGGCGCCATCGGCATCGAGGCGCAGATCGAGTCGGCAGCGGGGTTTGTGAACTGCCGCGAGATCGCGGCCGCGTCACCACGGCTGGAAGCGCTCATTTTTGGCGCCGGCGATTTCGCCGCCTCGATGCAGATGCCCTCGACCGGCATTGGCGACTTCGACGCCGACGACGCCCTCTACCCCGGCCACCGCTGGCATGCGGTCATGCAAACCATCGTGGCCTCGGCGCGTGCGTATGGGTTGCGCGCCATCGACAGCCCCTACGCCGCCTTCCGCGACGCCCCCGGATTTGAGCGCTCCTGCCGCATCGCGCGCGCCCTCGGCTTTGACGGCAAGCAGTGCATCCACCCGGCGCAGATCGAGGCCACGCACGCCGTTTTTACCCCCACCGCCGAGGCGGCCGCGCACGCGCAGCGCGTGGTCGCCGCCTATGAGGCCGCCGCCGCCGCCGGCCGCGGCGCCGTCAGTTTGGATGGAAAAATGATTGACGCCGCCAACCTGCGCCTGGCCGCATCCGTCGCCGCCAAAGCGCGGCTCTGCCAATCCCGGTAACTATCTATGCCTGGCATGTCTGAAGACCATCCCTCCGCCGGCCGCTGCTATGAAGATTTCGAGGTGGGGACCGTGCTCCACCACCCGCTGGGACGCACCGTCTCCTCCACCGACAACACCTGGTTCACGCTGCTCACCGCCAACACCAACCCCATCCACTTTGATGCCCACTACGCGGCGCAGACCGAGTTCAAACGTCCCCTGCTGAACTCCTGCTTCACGCTGGCGCTGGTAACCGGACTTTCGGTCAATGACATCTCCCGCAACGCCATCAACCTGGGTTGGGATGAAGTACGGATGCCGGCGCCGGTGTTCGAGGGCGACACCATCTACGCGCAGTCGGAAGTGCTCAGCAAACGCGAATCCCGCTCCCGTCCGCACCAGGGCATCGTCGAGGTTCGGACGGTGGGGTTCAACCAGGACGGTATAGTGGTCCTAAGCTATCGGCGCACCATCTTAGTCTTTAAGCGTGGTTTCGCGCCCGCCATCCCGCAACCCCGGCCGTCGTAGCACCAACGGCCGCGCGCCCGAGCCAGAGCCCCGGGCGCCGGGGGAGTATCTGCCATGAAGAACCGCACCGCCTGGATCGGCGCCGCCGTAGCCCTCTGGGGCGTGGCGGCGCTGGCGGGGTTTACCTTCCACATCCGCTGGTTGACACAGTTGGAACCCAGCCGCGATGCCTCGATGACGGTGAGCGGCGCCATCAGCTTGGTGCTGGCCGCTGCGGCGCTGCTGTGGATCCAGCGCACGCAGATGAGTTGGCGCCGGCCGGTGCTCTGGGGGCCGCGGCTGCTCACCGCCGCCCTACTCGCCCTCAATGCCATCGCCCTCGCCGAGAACTTGATGGATGTCAATCTGGGCGTCGATTGGCCCAGCCTGCATTACTGGATGGCGGATCCGGCCCTGCGCGTCGGCCGCATGGCGCCAAACGCCAGCTTGGGTTTCTTGTTCCTGGGCGCCGGGTATCTGCTCGTGCCCAATCTGCACTCCCGGCGGCGCGCGGCCGCCCTGGATTGGCTCCTGGGCCTGGCCGTCGTCGCGGGTACGAGCGGAGTGGTGGGTTACGTCATTCACATCGAGGAGTTGTACACCTACCACGGCATCCCCGCCATGCCGCTGTATACGGCGCTCGCGCTGCTGGCGTTGGCGGCGGGCTTGTGGCTGCTGGCGCGGGAACAAGGTTCGGCCCACTCGCGGGCGCGTGCCGCCGGTGGGGGACGCATCCTATCGACCGCCGCTCTGGTGCTGATCGTGGTGGTGCTGGTCGCCGGGGCCAGCGGCTTGGGCGTCCTGTGGCAAGTCGAGAATCAGAACGCGTTCTCCAACCTCAGCCTGCGCCGCGACGAACGCATCAACTACATCGCCGCGCTGCTCGCCTCGAGGCAAGGGCGGGGCCAGCTCTTTGTCCAGCAACTCGCCGCCCAGCAACTCTCGGCCACCGCGCCGCTGCAGCTTCCCTCCCCGGACTTCACCGCCGTCTGGGTCGAGAACGCGCACGGCGCCGTCACGGCCTCGGCCGGACGCCGGGTGAATCCGGCGATGGCCCTGCCGCTCACCCCCAACCTGGCGCTGCTATGGAGGGACGGCTTTTATCTGCGCCAATCCCTGCCGCAGGCGACGGTGACGGCGCCCGCGCCGCCGGGGAGCCAAGCCGACCACACCGTGGTGGTGGAGCAACCGCTGCCCTTGCTGGTTCCGATCGGCATGGAAACCTCCATCTGGGGCACCAGCGGCGAGGTGGGACTGTGCGGCCCCGATCCGGCCGATGCCCAGGCCATTGCCTGCTTCCCGAGCCGGCTCCGGCCCGCTCCTTACATCGCGTCCCGCTACGTCTACCGCGATCTCGTCCGCCCCATCGTCCTGGCGCTCGAGGGCAGGAGCGGCGTCACCGTCGCCCCCGACTTCCATAATCATCGCGCCATGATGGCGTATGGCCCCATTCCCGGCGTGCCGCTGGCCCTGGTCGCCAAGATCGACACCACTGAGACCTACGCCTCCATCCGCTTGCAGCTCGAACTCATGGTCCCGCTGTTGGCGGCCTTGACCCTGGTGGGGCTGGCCACGCTGCGCCGGCAGGTACGGCCCATGGTGGGCGCACTGGTGGAATCGCGCAACGAGGCCATCTACAGCGAAGCCCGCTTCCGCGCCGCCGCCGAGAGCAGCATGGACGCGTTCTTCATTTTCGAGTGTGCGCGGGATCCGGAGCGATCCAGCATCAGCGACTTCCAACTCAGCTTCGCCAACTCCCACGGCGAGGCGTTCGCCGGCTTGGCGGCGGGCGCGCGCGGCCGCAGCCTGTCGGAATTCCCCCGCCTGAGCGCCAGCGCCGGCTTTTTCGAGAAGTACAAGCGCGTGGTCAAGACCCGGGTGCCGCTGTTGGAGGAGTTCGCGGTTCCCCCCGGCGATAGCACCGCCTCCACCAACAGCCCCACCTGGCTGTATCAGCAGGTGGTGCCGCTGGGCGACGGCGTGGCCGTGACCGTGCGCGATATCACCGAGCGCAAGCGCAACGAGGAGCACCTCACCCGCCTGGCCCAACACGATGCGCTCACCGGCTTGCCCAACCGCCGCGCCTTCCTCAGCCGCCTGGCGCACGCCATGGAGACCGCGCAACGGCTGCGCCACCAGGCCTTGCTGGCGGTGCTCTACCTCGACCTCGACCACCTCAAGGTGATCAACGACCGCTTCGGACACCACCAGGGCGACCAACTGCTGCGCAGCTTCGGCGCGCGGTTGCGCGAGAGCGTGCGCACCGCCGACACCGTGGCCCGCATGGGCGGCGACGAGTTCACGGTGCTGCTGGAAAACCTGCAGGGCCCCGTCGACGCCGAACGCGTCATCACGACGATATTCGCCGCCCTCGCCGCCGGCGCCCAACTCGACGGCCAGCAGGTGCCCATCAGCGCCAGTATCGGCGCGGCCTTTTATAACGGCGAGCCCATCGGGGCGGAAACGCTGCTGCAGCAGGCCGATATCGCCCTCTACCAGGCCAAACGCGCCGGCCGCAACTGCTTTCAGGTGTACGCGCCCCCGCCCGCTTAGGCCGGTGCTTGTGGCCTCTCCCAGCTGCCTCCAGCCGTAAAATTGATTGATGCCGAATCAAGATTCTGGTGTTCCCTCCCCCGCCGAGTTGGCCGCCGCCGTTGGCGGTTTGGAACGTTCGCGCGATGCCGTGCTCGCCTGTTGCACCGGGCTCTCCGGCGATGCCTGGGCGCACGTCGATAGCCCCAACGATAGCTCCAACGACGGCGCCGGCCGCTGGACGGTTGCCGATATTCTCGAACACATGCTCCTGTTCGAAAGGCGGTACACGGCAGGGCTGGAGGAGAGCCTGCGCCAGCCTCCCAATCCGGAGTGGGCGGCGCAGACCGCCAACAAGGACGCGGCCACGGCCCAGGCCGCGGTGGTGCGAACGCCGCTGGTCGCGCCCGCAACGATGCAGCCGCGGGGCGGCATCGCGCCGGCGGAGTTGCTGGCCCAGTGGACCGCGGCGCGCGCCGCCACCATCGCGATGGCGGTGCGTCCCGGACAAGCGTTGAAGTCGCACACCCACCCCCACCGTATCCTGGGCACGATCAGCGCCTATCAGGGGCTGCTGTTCATCGCCGCCCACACCGACCGCCATCGCCTACAGATTGAACGCTGCCTGGCGGCAGCCACCCCGCGCTCCTGATATACTGATGGCTCCCAGCAAGCATTCCTAACCTGCTGGACGAGGTCGGGGCGTGGCTCAGCCTGGTAGAGCACCTGGTTCGGGACCAGGGGGTCGGAGGTTCAAATCCTCTCGCCCCGACCAATCTTCTTTTCGCCAGCTATTTGGAAGCCAGCGTTAACGGTGGCAAAGTGGCATTTGCGCGCCACGGCCATGCCGACAGCAACCGACATCCACTTCAAGACTCCGACCGCCGAGGATCCGGCGCTGGCCGAAGCCGTGCGCCGTCTGGTTGCGGCCTACCAACCCGAACGCATCTATCTCTTCGGCTCCGTGGCGCGCGGCGACGCCGGCCCGGATAGCGATTACGATCTCCTAATCGTCGTTCCCGACAGTGCGGCCGCGGAACGCCGCCAGAGCCGGACGGCCTACGAGGCCCTCCGCGGCAGCGGCACCGCCGCCGACGTGCTGGTGTGTACCCGCTCTTATTCTGAAGACCGCCGCTCGCTGAAGGCCTCGCTGCCCGGCACCATCCTCCGCGAAGGCCGCCTGCTCCATGCCGCCTGACGACGCCCGCCGCCAGGACGCGCTCGCCTGGCTGGCGAGGGCAGAACTCGATCTTAAAGCCGCGCGGCACGACTCGTTCAAGGCGCTCCTCGCCCGGCACGACGTTGCCTTCCGGAAAACGCGTAATCTCGAAGAGCTTGGGAACCAATGTATTCCCGCCGCCGAAAATTGGCCCCCGCCGCATAGACAACCGCCCAGCCCTCAACTCGGTAACGCCACTCCTGCTCAGGCGCGCCGGCGGTACAATGAGCCATGGCCACGGTGCGGCTGGAAGCCGCGCTCGAAATCTTGAGACGGCATGAGGAGACGCTGCGCCTGCGGGGAGTGCGCCATGCCGCGGTCTTCGGGTCGGTGGCACGTGGGGAGGCGCAGGCGGGAAGCGATCTCGATATCTTGGTCGAGTTGGATCCTGAGCAGCCTATCGGAATCTTTGAGTACTCGCGCCTCTTGCTTTATATTCAGGAGATCTTGGGAGAACGGAGCGACGTCGCCAACCACCGGGGGTTGAAACCGCTTTTGCGCGATGCCGTTTTGCGCGATGCCGTTCATGCCTTCTAAGCGCCTGCAGCAGCGGCTCGCCGAAATTATCGAAAACATTGACGCCATTCGCGCCTTCACCGCTGGCACCGATTATCCGACCTTCTCTGGCGACCGAAAAACGGTCTACGCCGTTACACGCGCCCTGGAGATCATCTCGGAGGCAAGCCGGCGCTTGCCCGAAGAGACCAGCAGCGCCATCCTGAAGTAGACTGGGCGGGAATGGCCGGGGCCGGAAAGGTCTACCGGCATGGATACGATTCGGTCGATGAATCGCAGCTATGGAACACTGTCCAGAACTCTCTGGAAACGGTTCGCAAAATGGCCGTGGCTGAATTAGCGGGATAAGCGGCTCGTGCGTTTTCCCCCCACCCGCTAAACCGGGCTCGCCCCGAGAGGCCGCCTGCGGGCGCGCTCAAGCCATTTCTTGGAGATGGGGCGTGGCGGCTTGGGCTTCGCGCAGGGCGGCGACGCAATCGGCGTCGAGGGCGTGGGGGGTCTCCGCGGCGAGCAGGGCGAAGACGGCCTCCTGGGGCAGGGCTTCGCGGTAGGGACGCACGACCGAGAGGGCGGCGTAGACATCGGCGACGGCGACGATGCGGGACTCGATGGGCATCTGCGGGCCGCGCAGGCCGCGATGGTAGCCGCTGCCGTCGAGGCGCTCATGATGCGAGGCGGCGGTCAGCGCCAGCGTCTGCCATCCGGGGACGCGCCCCAGGATCTCCCCGGTGTAACGGGTGTGATGCCGCATCGTGATCCATTCTTCCCGAGTCAGCCCGCCGGGCTTGTCGAGGATGCGGTTGGAGATGCCCAGCTTGCCGATGTCGTGGAGCAGCGCGGCGCGCCGCACCAGCGCGCGCGCGGCTGGGGGCAGATCCAACTGGCCGGAGATGCAATCGGCGGCCTCGGCCACCTCGCGCGAGTGCCGGCAGGTGTAGGGCGACTTGGCGTCAATGACCTCGGCGAAGGCCTCGCAGACCCGGTCCAGGCCCGCGGCATCGATCGCCGGCAGGCGGCCGGGGTCGAGGTCGAGCACGCGCTGGCGCGACTCCTCCAACGATTCCTGCCGCCACAGCACACGGTCGTCCCGCAGTGGCGCGGCGGCGCGCACGAGCGCGGGATCGAACCATCGTCCTCCGCGATCCCGCAGCATGTGCATGGCGGCGGCCGGCTCGCCGGCGAACAGCGCCAGCGTCTGGGCCACGTTGACGATGCGCGCCAGCAACGGGATTTGCTCGCCCCGCCGGCCCGCGGGCGCGCCGCGTCCGTCCCAGCGTTCGTCGAGGTTGCGGATCGCTTCCGCCGTGCGCGCGCTAAAACCCATCTTGAGGGCGATGGCGGCGCCGCGCTCACAGCGGAGCTGCACGACTTCAAGCGCATCACGCCGGCGATGGAGGCTCAGGGCGGCGGTGCGCGCCAGCCGGCGGGGCCAGCTCTGACCCGCGTTCGCCAAGCGGAACGTGGTGCGGAATCCCTGCCAGGTGATGCCGTGCCAGTCGAGCAGCTTGGCGTCACGTTTGGCCTGGATGTCGTCGCAGTTAAAAATCTGCGCCACCCGCGCGGCGTTGCTGCTGCAGCCGGTGTCCTTCAACAGCAGCGCGTAGTAGAGATCCGCCTGCAGATCCTCCGGCAGCCCGATGACCGCCGCCAAGCGCATGCCGATGCGGCAGGAGCGCACCGCCCAGCCCGCCTCCTGGCCGCCGGTGAGGTCGAGCGCATAGGAGAGCGCCGAGACCAGGTCGGCCACCCGCAGCCGCGCTGGGGGCTCTGGCGCGCTGCTTTGCCAGGGTCGGTGCCCGAGGCCCGTCGAGCGCGGCGCGGCCTCGGCCCGGCTGTCGAGTGCTAAGGTCGCCATGGGAGGAGTTGGCGAAGGCAGCTAGCGCTGCGTGCCTCGCGACACGCCGAGCGTTCCGGGACCAGCCGGGGGCGGAGTGGCGGGGTTGGGCGGCAGCGGGGCGCCGCTCTGCTGGTAACGCTTCCAAGCGTCTTCGATGTGATAGGCGAGCGCATCCGTCAGCATGGTCATGGCGCCCGCTTGGCGTGGCTCGCCACCTTGCGCTGGGTCGCTTCCGCAGGTCGCTTGCGGGCGGCGGGTTCCGCTCGGCGGCAGCGGGCGTTCACTCCGCTCGTCGC
Organism: Terriglobales bacterium; assembly: GCA_025451775.1. Classification (GTDB taxonomy): domain Bacteria; phylum Acidobacteriota; class Terriglobia; order Terriglobales; family SCQP01; genus SCQP01. The sequence goes on along the minus strand of JANWJU010000097.1, from coordinate 22,301 downwards.
GCTTCCAAGCTGCCTGCATGGGCTGGTCTTCAAGGCCAGGAGCGGTGGCATTGATCGCAGACGAAATTGGCTTCTCCATGGGCGCGGTCCTCTGGTTCCTCCATCGACCGCAGGCCTCATTTTCTTTACTTTTCTTTATGGGCAAGAGGGTGAGTTGGGGCGTTTCGAGACCAACCAGCCGCTGGAGTCCTGCCGAGCGTACAACTACAACAACAATGGTTCTAATCACTTAGGTACAACTCCTCAAGCAGAGGACGCAGCCATGAAAATTTCCCTGGGGGCGCGGCCGCTTGCCGCCGAGGGGTTTCGTGCCTAGAATCGCCGCATGCGAATGAAATTGGCGACTGTAGGCGGCGTGGTCATGGCCGTTGGCATGGTATTAGGGCTGGCCGCGTGCCATCGTCACAACGCCGCCACAGCCGTGCCTTGGCACATTGAGCTGACCACCACGCCGGCGGCGCCCACCGTTCCCGGCACCACCGTCTTCAAGGTCCTGGTGACCGACAGCGCGGGACAACAGGTCGCAGGCGCCAAGGTCACCGTGGATTTGATCATGGTCACCATGGACATGGGCCCCAACCAGATCGTGCTGCAGCCGCAGCCGGGCGGCGTCTATACCGGCTCCGCCAGCTTCACCATGGCTGGGCCCTGGAACTGCAAGGTGACGGTCAGCGCTGGCGGGCACACCCAGGCCCAAACTTTCCCCTTCACAGTCAGCTAGGCTCTGCCCTCACGCCAAGGAGACGCGGCTCATGCGCTATTCAAGACGGACTTTTTTGGAGATGGCCTCAGTCGCCGCGGCTTCCCCGCTCCTGCTCGAGCCGGAGGCGGCGGCGCAGCGGCGTCCGGGTGCGGCCGGGGCGAAGCCGCCCAACATCGTCTTCATGCTCGCCGATGACCATCGCTGGGATGCGCTCGGATGCATGGGCAATCGCGTCATCCAAACTCCTAACCTGGACCAGTTGGGCCGGGATGGCGTGATCTTTGACAATCATTTCACCACCACGCCCATCTGCTGCGCCAGCCGCGCCAGCTACATGCTCAGCCAGTACGCCGGCACCCACGGCATCTATGATTTCGCCACCCCGCTCTCGCCGGAGCAGGTGGCCGCAGCCTACTGGACGCAACTCAAGCAGGCGGGATATCAGGTTGGGTTTATCGGCAAATTCGGCGTGGGAAATACCATGCCCAGCGACTCCTTCGACTACTGGAAGGGGTTTCCGGGGCAGGGCAATTACTTTCCCCAGGGACCGCAGGGGCCGCATCTCTCGCATATCATTCGCGGACAGGCGCAGGAGTTTATTCGCGGCGCGGCCAAGTCCCAACAGCCCTTCTGCCTCTCGATCAGCTTCAAGGCGCCGCACGTGCAGGATCAATCGCCGCGGCAGTACCTGCCCGCGCCGGAAATGCTCGACCTGTACAAGGACGTAACCATTCCCCCGGTGAGCCGCGCCCCGGCGAGCGATATCGAGCGCTTGCCGCTGTCGCTGCAGCACTCCGAGAGCCGGCGCCGCTGGGGCGCGCGCTTTGCCACGGCGGCGCTCTATCAGGAATCGGTGAAAGGCTACTACAGCTTGATCGCCGGCAACGACGCCACCGTCGCCGCCCTGCGGAAGACGCTGGGTGAGCTGGGGCTGGCGGAGAACACCGTGATCATTTACTCCGCCGATCACGGCATCTGCAACGGCGAGCATGGGCTGGCGGGCAAGTGGTATCCGTACGAGGAAGACATCCGGATGCCGCTGCTGGTCTATGATCCGCGCCAACCGGCGAGCGAGCGGGGCACGCGCCGGCGAGCGGCCACGTTGAACATCGACCTCCACCCGACGCTGCTCGATCTGGCGGGCCTGCAGCCGCCGCCCTCAGCCCAAGGACAAAGTCTGGCGGGCCTCATCCATAACGATGATCCGGAATTCCGTTCCGTGTTTTTCATCGAGCATGATTACCCCGACAACGGCTGGATCCCTTCCAGCGAAGCCATCCGGACCGAAAGGTGGAAATATACCCATTGGACCGGGCATACACGTCCGGTCACCCCGTTCCCCGCCCCCTACACCGCCCAAGCGGCGCCGCATGAGGAGTTGTACGACCTCGCCCACGACCCTTATGAAATGCACAACCTGATCGATCAACCTCAGGTGGCGCGCCAGCAGCAGGCCTTAAGCTCATACCGCCAGCAATGGAGTGAGAGCGTGCATGGCATGCGCGGGAAGACGGACCGGTGGACGCAGCCGGTCACCACCGCCGACCTGCGCCGGGACGGCCTGCTGAAAACAATACTGTAACGGCGCGGGGCGGGTGGGGATCAAATGGGCGCACACTATGTTTATCAATAGGGGAGGAGGAGCAATGTTGAAGCAGATGAGGCGGACGGTCATGGCACTGGCAGTGACGGCGGCGATGGCGGTGGGGGCCTGGGCGGCGCTGCAGCCGGGACAAAAGGCGCCGGCGTTTACCGCCGAGGCGAGCCTGGCGGGCAAGGATTTCACTTTCTCCTTAAACAAGGCCCTGGCCAAGGGGCCGGTGGTGGTCTACTTCTTCCCTTCGGCGTTCACCCAGGGCTGCGATATCGAAGCCCACACCTTTGCCACCGATAAGGACCAGTTCACGTTGGCGGGCGCGACCATCATCGGCGACTCGGCCGACAGCATCCAGCGGCTGAACGCCTTCTCCTCGGCGCCCAGCTACTGCGCCGGGAAGTTTCCGGTGGCAACGGATTCGAAACTGAAGATCGCCACCGATTACGGGCTGACGGCGGCCCAGGCGCGGCCGGGGATGAAGGACGTGCGCGGCGTGGCCATTGACCACGCGTTCATCGAACGCACCACGTTCGTCATCGGCAAGGATGGCAAGGTGGTGTCCACCTTCTCCTCCGCGGCGGACCACCTGTCGCCCGCCGAGCATGTCGCCCGTTCGCTGGCGGTGGTGCAACACTTGGCCGGCAAATAGCGCGGTGGCTGCCCAGTGGCTCGACCCATTGCGTAGCGAAGAAAACTAGAAGATACTGGCGCTATGGCCGCGCCCCCGCTGATCGGCATCGCCCGCCTCGCCGCCGAGGCTGAGCCCATCGCCCAGCGCAATACGGTGAGCTACGCCAGCCTGCCGGCGCGTTCCATTCTCAACCGCTGCACTTCGCGCCGGATGCCCTTCGAATGGACCATCAACCCCTACCGCGGCTGCGAGTTCGGGTGCCAGTACTGCTACGCGCGCTACACCCATGAGTTCATGGAGCTGCGCGGCGGCTACGACTTCGAGCGGCACATCTTTGTCAAGGAACACGCCGCCAGCCTGCTGCGCCGCGATCTGCGGCGCGTGCGGCCCGGTGAACGCATTGCCATCGGCACGGCCACCGATCCCTACCAGCCCGCCGAGCGCCATTACCAGGTGACGCGGACGTTACTCGAAGCCTTGGCCGCGGGCGCCGGCCGCGATGTGGGGATCATCACCAAGAGCGCGCTCATCGTCCGCGATCTGGATGTGCTGCGGCGGATCGCCGCCAGCAACCGGCTGCAGGTGCGCATCACGGTCACCACCATGGACACGGCGCTGGCGCGAGAGCTGGAGCCGCGCGCCCCGCGTCCGGACCTGCGCATGGCGGCGGTGGCGCAGCTGGCCGCCGCCGGGCTGTGGACCGGGGTGATGTGCGCTCCAGTGCTGCCCGCCATTACCGACAGCCGCGCCAATTTGGCGGCGGTGGCCAGCGCCGCGCAGGCCGCGGGCGCCCGCGGCTTCAGCGCCGGAGCATTGTATCTGCAGCCAGCGGCCAAGGCCCGCTATCTGCCGTTCGTGCGCGAACACTATCCCGAGCTCGCGGCCCGCTACGCGCGCGCCTTCGCCGGCGGCGCCTATCTCCCGGCCAGTTATCACCAAGGCCTGCGGGCGCGCATTGAGCACATCCGCAACACGCTGGGCTTCACCGTCGAGCCCGCCCCTCCGCCGCCGGCCCCGCTCCAGCCCTCGCTTTTTTAGCGCCACTCACCTACACTCGCGGACATGGACCGGCGACAATTCCTGGCGGCCACGGCCGCCGCGACCGCAGTCGTGGCGGCGAGCCACGGCACCATGGCGCAAGCTCCTGGTGCGGTGCCCGCGCGCAAGTTCTACTCGAACTTGGCGCTGGGACTGCTGGGCCCTTTCCACGCCACGTTTCCACAGACCATGGATCTGGCCGTGCGCTACGGTTTCGGCGGCGTGGACCCGAACGCCCGCTACCTCGCCTCCTGCAGCGATGCCGCCTTGGAGGAATTAACCGGCCGCATGCACGCCCAGCACCTGGGCTTCGGCACGATGAACCTGCCGGTGGATTTCCGCGGTGGCGAAAGCAGCTTCAGCGACTCGCTCGCCCAGCTCCCGGCGGCGATCGCGCCGCTGCAGCGGGCCGGCGCCGCCCGCCTCATCACCTGGCTGATACCCACCAGCAACGAGCTGACCTACTTGCAGAACTTCCGTCAAACCGCCGAGCGCCTGCGGCAGAGCGCGCTCGTGCTCGACGCCCACGGCCTGCGGCTGGGGTTGGAGTACGTGGCCCCGCGCACCTCGTGGACGCGCGGACGCTACCCCTTTCTCCACACCATGGCTGAGCTGCGCGAACTGATCGCCGCCATCGGCTGCCCCAACGTGGGTATCTGCCTCGACAGCTGGCACTGGTTCAATGCCCGCGATACCGTCCAGCAGATCCTCGATCTCCGCGCGTCGGACGTGGTCGCCGTCCATCTCAACGACGCCCCCGCCGGCCTGACGTTCGACACCTACCGCGATGGCCAGCGCGAGCTGCCCGCCGCCACCGGAGTGATTCCCATTGCGAGCTTCCTCGACGCCCTGCGGCAGATCGGCTACGACGGCCCGGTTTCGGCCGAACCCAACAACGCCGCCCTGCGCCAGATGTCCATGGAAGCCGCTCTCACCGCCACCACGGCCGCCGTCAAGAAGGCGTTTGGGGAGATGTGATCCGCCTTTTTCTCAGGGCTGCAGCACACCCTTGACGATGGCGCCGGTGCGCATCTGAACGAAGGCGTGCTGCCACTCTTCGAGTGGCGAGACGCAGCCCATCAGCGGCGTGACGTCGATTCGGCCGCTGGCCAACAGCGCCAGCACCTTCTCCCACATCGGCCAGTTATGGGAGAAGCTGCCCTGCAGCCGCACCGCCTTCTGCACCAGCGCATCCAGCGAAAAATTGAGCGGTTGCGGCCCCCAGCCCACCTTGGTGATCTGCCCCGCCGGGCGCACAATCTCGAGCGCCAACTTGAGCGTCGCCGATACGCCCGCAGCGTCGATCACCAGGTCGCAGCCATAGCCGTCGCCGAAGGCCTTGAACCAAGCCGCGACGTCCTCGCCCTGGGCGCCCAGAACGGTGTCCGCGCCCAACGCCCGGGCCACGTCCAGCCGCTGGGCATCGGCGGCGAGGCCGGCGACGACCACCTGTCCGGCGCCGCAGAGTTTGGCCATCGCCGCACACAGCAGCCCGATCGGCCCCGGACCCAGCACCGCAACCGTATCGCCAGGCCGGATGTGCGAGTGTACACAGACGGCGTTATAGGCCACGCAGCAGGGCTCGGTGAGCGCCGCCTTCTCCAGCGCCAAGTGCGCCGGGACATGGTGCAGGCACCGCGCTGGCGCCTTCACGTACGCCGCCATCGCCCCGTCCACGCCGTAGCCGAAGCCCAGCCGGCCGGGGTCAAGGTTGTAGAGCCCGCGGCGCAGATAAGGCGAATCGGCGGGCAGCCGCGCCGCCGTTTCGCTCACCACCCGCGCCCCTTCCTCAAAGCCCGGCACCCGCCCGCCCACGCGGGCGACGACGCCGGCGAACTCGTGTCCCAGCACCACCGGGTAGTTGACCTTCCAACTGTGCGTGCCCGCGTACTGGTGCAGATCGCTGCCGCAGATGGAGACGGCGTGGACGCGCAGCAGCACATCATCTTCGCCGATCTCCGGCACCGGCACCTCCCGCAGCTCGACCGAGTGCGGCTGGGAGGAGAAGTTCACAAGCGCCATCATTGTTATCGCCATGGTGATCGGCCCTCAGCCTAACCGGCGCCGCTCACCGCGTCAACTGCCTTGTGATGCGCAACGCCCGCCGGCCCGCCCGGCAAAAAAACGGGCGGAGCTCGCTGCGCTCCGCCGCGTTCGGGAAAATTTTAGTGGTTCTTCGTTCGCCTACGCAGTGACGGCGTTGGCGATCTCGCCCGTGGTCAGGTAATTCTTGATCTGGACGGCAATGGCGGTGCCCACGCGCTCCTGGCCCTCTTTGGTCGAGGCGCCAATGTGCGGCGTGGCGATCACGTTGGGCAGCGCGAAAATCGGCAGCGCTCCGGCCGGCTCCTTGGGGTAAACGTCGAGCGCGGCGCCACCCACTTGGCCGGATTCCAGCGCCCGCTGCAGCGCCTCGATGTCGATGACTTCGCCGCGGGAGCAGTTGACGACGCGGACGCCCTTCTTCATCTTGGCAAAGGCGCCATCATTGAGCAGGTTGCGGGTCTCGGCGGTGAGGGCGACGTGCAGGCTGAGGTAATCGGCCTGGGCCAGAACTTGATCCAGCGGCAGGAGGGTGATGCCGGCGGCTTTAGCCGCCTCCGGCTTGGCAAACGGATCGTAGCCCACGATCTTCATGTCGAAGGCGCGGGCGCGTTTGGCGGTTTCGGCGGCGATGCGGCCGCAGCCCAGCAGGCCCAGGGTCTTGCCATTGAGCTCGGTGCCCTCGAGCGACTTCTTTTCCCAGCCGCCGGCGCGGGTGGTGGCGTCGGCTTTGGGAAGCTGCCGCGCCAGCGCCAGCATCATGCCCAGCGCCAACTCGGCCACGGAGATGGAGCTGCCGCCGGGGGTGTTCATGACCACGATCTTGCGCGCGGTGGCGGCGGGCACGTCGACGTTGTCGATGCCCACGCCGGCGCGGCCGATGACGCGCAGTTTGGGCGCCGATTTCAGCAGCTCGGCCGTGACCTTGACCGCCGAACGCACCACCAGGCCGTCGGCATCGGCGAGTTCCTTCGCCAGTTCGCCCGAGGCCACCGAAGCCGGCGTCAACTGCACTACCTGAAACCCGGCGGCTTCAAACTCCTGAATGCCGCGGGCGGAGATCTTTTCGGGAACTACGATTTTCATGTTGTGTACTCGCCTTACGCTTTCGCCGTCTGCTTGGTTTGGGCCGCCAAAAAGTACTGTTGCACGGCGCGCACGCCCGTGCCCAGCTTGCCGGCATCGAGTTTGCCGAGTTGCACCAGCACCACCTCGAGTTGGGCGATGAGCGAGAACATCTCGACAAAGTCGTAGTAGCCGAGGTGGGCCACGCGGATCATCTTGCCCTTCATCTCGCCCTGGCCGTTGGCGATGACGCTGCCGAACTGCTGCCGCAGCGCCTTGACTACCGTGCCTGAGTCCAGGCCGTCGGGCATGGCGATGGCGGAGACCGAGCCGGAGGGCTGGCCGCTGCCAAAACCCTTCAAGCCCAGCGCGGCGCAGCCGGCGCGGGTGGCGGCGCTGAGCGCCTCGGCGTTGGCCACCAGGCCGGCGTTGCCGCCGTTGGCCTCGATGTACTCGAGCGCAGCGTTAAGGGCGGCGATCAAGCCCACCGCCGGGGTAAAGGCGGTCTCACCCGCGGCTTGCGATTTGCGCTCCGCGCGCAGGTTGAAGTAGTACCTGGGGTTCTTGCTGGTTTCCATTGCCGCCCAAGCGCGGGCGCTGACGCTGAGGAAGGCCAAGCCGGGCGCCATCATGACCGCCTTCTGCGATCCGCCCAGAACGATATCGAGATCCCAGCCATCGATGTCAATGGTTTGCGTGCCGATGCCGGTGATGGCGTCGACCACGATCAGAATGTCACTTTTGGCGGCGCGGGCGGCGCGGGCGATGCCCTGAACATCATGCTGCACCCCGGTCGAGGTCTCGCTGGCCTGTAGGAAGACCACCTTGGGGGCGTTGGCGCCGGTCAAGCGGCCCTCAATGTGCTTGGCCGTGAAGCTCTCGCCGTAAGGCAGCGTGACCAGATCGACGCTGCATCCGTAGGCCTTGGCCAGCTTCTCCCAGCGTTCGCCGAATTTGCCCGCCGACAGCACCAACACCCGGTCGCCGGGCGAGGTGAGATTGACCACCGACGACTCCATGGCGCCGGTCCCGGAGGAGGCCAGGATTATGACCTCGTTTTTGGTGCCCAGAAAGGCCTGCAGCCGCTTCAGCGTGCCCGAGAACACCGCCTTGAACTCGGCGGTGCGATGATGCATGGTCATCGCCGCCATGGCGGCCTGGGCTTGCGGCAGGAGGGCGGTCGGTCCGGGGGTGAAAAGGCGCTCTTTTTTAATCATGATGAGGGCTCACGTCTCGACTTTTAGAATACGGTTCCGGCGGTCGTTTACGCAAGCTGGAAGTAGCCAGGAGCGGTATCCTGCACACATGAAGCGCACGAATCTTGTGCTTGATGTGGATCTGTTGCGCCAAGCCCAGCAGGCGGCCGGAACCAGGACCTACTCGGCCAGCGTGAATTTGGCCTTGGCGGAGATGATCCGGATACGCAAGGTCCAATCCATTTCCAAGTTCTTCGGCCGCGGGCTTTGGGAGGGGAACTTGGCCGAGATGCGCGAAGACAATCCGCCGCGGCGGCCCCGGTCCGCCAAAGCTGCACGATGATTCTGGTGGACACCTCGATATGGATCGAACTGCTCAATGGCCGCTTGGCCGGGTGGCTCGCCACTTTTCGCTGGGTCGCTCCCGCTGGTCGCTTGGGGGCGGGCTCCGATTGACGGCAGGGAATGCCCGCTCTGTTCGTGGCATCCCCGAGCTGCCTCCATTCGCGGCAACGGTTACACGATCCGATCAAGCACCGACTGCCTGATCGCGGCCATTGCCATTGAGTACGCTGTCCCGATTTGGCATCGCGATCGCGATTTTGACACCATCGCGCGCTTCACCGGCCTGCGGTGCTGGAGTTTGCCTGCCTAGTAGGGATCACTGCTGCAGCATTTTCCCTACCTGCGAGGGAGGCGCGGGGGCGACCGCAGCGGCGCGCAGATTGGCGGTGACGTGGGCGGGGTTGGACATGCCGACCAGGGCGGCGGTCACGCTCCCGGTCGAGCGCACAAACTGCAGGGCCAGTTCGGCGTCGGTGGCGGCGGCGGGTAGAAACGATTGCACCATTTGCCGGCCCTCGGCGGGGATTTCGCGCAGCCGCCCGCTCATGAGGCTGGCGGAGGCGATCGCGTGCAGACCCAAGCGGAAGGCCGCGTTGAGGGTGGAGACGTAAGGCGGCTTTTCCACCGTTTGGTTGAGCAGCGTGAACGCCTCTGGCATGGCCAGGTTGTAGGGGAGTTGCACGAAACGAAAGTGGTGCTGTTCCCCAGCCAGTTCGCGGGCGGTGGCCACCATGCGGTTCAGGTCGAGGTAGTCGATGGCGTCGGGCGGGACGCGCAGCCCGTTCCAGGTGGCGACGCCGTAGGCGCGGATGCGGCCCAGCGCGGCCTGCTTCTCCAGCAGTTCAAACGCCAGGCGCAGGCGCCGGTAGAACTCCTCCCGGCTCAACTCGGCTTGCTGGGTTTCCGGGTTGTGCACATAGAAAACGTCGAGTGCGCACACGCCGAGGTTGTCCAGGCTGCGTTGCAACTGGTCGGCGAGGAACACTGGCGCCATGCAGTGCGCGCCGGCGGCCAGTTGACCGGGCGGGATCAGGCGCGGACGGAGGTAGGTGTCCTCGATGTAGCGGCGAGCGTCGGCGGGCATGTCGCCATCAAAAGGGACGAACCCCGCTTTGGAGCAGAGGAAGACCTGGTCGCGGGGGACGGCACTCGAGGCCAGCGCCCGGCCCAAGGCGCGTTCGCTGCGCTGATGGCGGTAGTTAATCGCGGTATCGACGAGGTTGATGCCGCCCGCCAGCGCCGTCTGCAGCGCCGCCTCATAGCCGGCGTCGGTGGCATCGTCGGCGGGGCCGAGGTAGCTGCCCAACCCCAGCGAGGAGACGCGGCAGGGCTCCGGCAGACGCAGCGTGCGGAAGTGCAGCGTGCGGGCAAACTGGGGAAACTGGGCGGCGTAGGCGGCCGTGCCGGCCGCCGTGGCCAAGGTGACTGCGCCGGGGGCGCCGGATGCCGTCGAGGACAATTGTTCACCGTGCACGCTCCATGCTAACTTATGGACGCGGATTCACGTTCCAATTCCGAGTTCTGAACTCTGTTGTCGCGATAGCTTGCCCGGAAAACCGTGAGCGAAATTCCTTCAGCCGTCGTGCGGCCAGCGCGCCACACCGCCCTGCATGATGTGCATCGGCGTTTGGGCGGCAAGATGGTGCCCTTTGGGGGCTGGGACATGCCGGTCGAGTACAGCGGCATCCTGGCTGAGCACCGCGCCGTGCGCGAGCGCGCCGGATTGTTCGACGTCAGCCACATGGGCGAGATCTCGATTCAGGGCCGGGAGGCGCTGGATTTGGTGCAGTTCGTCACCTGCAACGACGCTTCCCGGCTGCATCTGGACCAGTGCCAGTACAGCGGCCTGATGACGCCCCAGGGCACCTTCATGGACGATCTGGTCGTCAACAAATTCACCGACCGGCATTACTGGCTGATCGTCAACGCCGCCAACCGCGAGCGGGATTTCGAACACATCTGCCAGCATGACCACTTCGATGCGCAAGTGGTCAACGTCAGCGAAGGCTACACCCAACTGGCGGTGCAGGGGCCGGCGACGGTCAAGATTCTGCAGCCGCTGACGCCGGTGGCGCTGTCACCCATTCGCTACTATCACTTCACCATCGGCAAGCTGCTGGGGGTGGAGTGCATCATCTCCCGCACCGGCTACACCGGCGAGGATGGCTTCGAATTGTACTTCGACCCCGAACACTCCGAGCATGTCTGGAACGGCATCTTGGACGCCGGGCAGGCGGCGGGCCTGTTGCCGTGCGGCCTGGGAGCGCGCAATACGCTGCGCATGGAAGCCGGCATGGCTCTCTATGGCCACGAGATCGATACCACCACCACCCCGCTGGAGGCCGGCCTGGGGTGGATCACCAAGCTCGGCAAGCCGGATTTTCTGGGCAAGGCGGTGATCGAGCGGCAGGCCGAGCAGGGCCTGACGCGCAAGCTCATTGGCTTCGAGATGGAGGAGGCGGGCATCGCGCGCGATGGTTACGCCGTCCTGCACCAAGGGCAACGGGTGGGCCAGGTGACGAGCGCGGGGCCGGCGCCCACGCTGGGCCGCAACATCGGCATGGCGTACTTGCCGGTCGCCTTGTGCCCTCCCGGCACGCTGATTGACATTCAAATCCGCACCCGCACTGCGCGGGCGCGGGTAGTCCCCATGCCATTTTACAAGCGCCGCGCGTAAGGACACCACACCTCATGGATTACCCGAAGCAGTACCGCTATACCAAAGAACACGAATGGGTTGACCTCGACGGATCCACGGCAAAAATCGGTATTACCGATTTTGCGCAGCAACAATTGGGCGACATCGTCTTTGCCGAGCTGCCGGCGGTGGGGACGGTGCTGCGCTCCGGCCAGGCCTTCGCGACGGTGGAGTCGGTCAAGGCGGTTTCCGAGGTCTTTGCCCCGTTGGAGGGGACCGTGGCCGAGGTCAACGCCGAAGTGGCGCAGCATCCGGAGCGGCTCAACAGCCACCCGCATGACACGTGGTTGATCACCGCCACCGTCAGCCATCCATCTGCAGTCAACCAGTTGATGGACGCCGCCGCCTACCAACAGTTTCTCGCCGCCAGCAGCGACAGCAGCGCCCATTAATTGGAATGCGATTTCTCCCCACCTCAGACACGATCCGCGGGCAGATGCTGGCGGATCTGGGCCTCAACCACGCTGACGAGCTGTTCTCCCACATTCCGGAGTACTGCCGCCTGCAGCGTCCGCTGGCGATACCGCCGGGGCAGTCGGAAGCCGAGATTGTTCGCTACTTCCGCCAGGCGGCGGCAGCCAACGCGCCCGGGTTCGCGTCGTTTTTAGGCGCGGGCGCCTATCATCACTTCCGTCCGGCGCACATCGACATGCTGGCCGGCCGGGGCGAGTGGTTTACCGCCTACACCCCCTACCAGCCCGAGATCAGCCAGGGCACGCTGCAGTCGATCTTCGAGTTCCAGACCATGGTCTGCCAGCTCACCGGCCAGGAGGTGGCGAACGCGGGCGTCTACGACGGCTCGACGGCATTGCATGAAGCCTGCATGATGGCTGCGCGGATTACCGGGCGCTCGCAGTTGGTGGTGGCGCGCACCATCCATCCGCAGTACCGGGAGGTGTTGCACACCCTGACGCGGTACCGGGATTTCCCGCTGGTCGAGGTCGGGTACGCCGCCGATGGAAGGCTCGACGCCACGGCCTTGGCGGCGGCGGTGAGCGCCAGCACGGCAGCGGTGGCGGTGCAGAGTCCGAATTTTTTCGGCACGATCGAGGAGTGGCAGGCGGCCGCGGCCGCCGCGCACGCGCACGGGGCGTTGCTCATCGCCGTGGTCACCGACCCGGTGTCGCTGGGCTTGCTGCCGCCGCCGGCGGCGGATGGCGACGACGGCGTCGATATTGTCGCCATGGAGATGCAGGGTTTCGGCATTCCGGTGGGTTTTGGCGGGCCTTATGCGGGTGTGCTGGCGACGCGGGAGAAGTTCGTGCGCAACCTGCCGGGCCGGTTGGTGGGCGAGGCGCGCGATCGCGAGGGGCGGCGGGGCTTCGTGCTCACCCTCTCGACCCGGGAACAGCATATCCGGCGGGAAAAGGCGACCTCGAACATCTGCACCAATGAAGCCCTATGCGTGCTGATGGCCAGCATCTTTATGGCCACCTACGGGCCGGAGGGGCTGCGCGAGTTGGCGCTGCAGAACCTGTCCAAGGCCGCCTACGCGGCGCAGGCGCTGCAGGCCGCCGGCGCCGAGGTGCTGTTCCCTGCCCCCCGGTTTCATGAGTTCGTGGTGCGGCTGAAGACGCCGCTCGAGACGCTGCAGCCGGTGCTGACGCGGGAGCGCATCATTGCTGGGCTGGCGCTCGCGCGCCATTATCCTGAGTTAGGGAATGCCCTGCTGGTCTGCGTCACCGAGACCGCAACCCGCGCCGACATCGACCGGCTGGTCGGATTGCTGACGAAACCATGAACCCACTGCCTTCCCGCGCCGCCCGCCACATCGTGCAAAACGAACCGCTCTTATTTGAGGTTTCCGCCCCAGGCAAGCGCGGCTCCCAGCTCGCCCCGCTGGATGTGCCCATCGCCGCCCCTCCGGCCGTGCGCGGCGCGATCGCCGGGTTCCCGGAACTCAGCGAGTTGGAGGTCATCCGCCATTACACGCGGCTGAGCACCTGGAACTACGGCGTGGACACCGGACTCTACCCGCTGGGCTCGTGCACGATGAAGTACAACGCGCGCGTCAACGAACTGGTGAGCCGGCTGGAGGGGCTGGGCGATGCCCATCCGCTGCAGCCCGAGCATCTGTCGCGCGGCGCTCTGGCCATCATGCAGCAGCTCTCCCGGGACCTGCTCGAGATCACCGGCATGGCGGCGATCACGCTGCAGCCGGCCGCGGGCGCGCAAGGCGAACTCACCGGCATCCTGATGATCCGCGCCGCCCTGAGTGCCCGCGGCGATGCACGCCGCACCGTCCTGATCCCGGACTCGGCCCACGGCACCAACCCCGCCACCGCCGCCATCGCCGGCTACCAGGTACAGAATCTAAAGTCCAACCCGGACGGCACCGTGGACATGTCCGATCTGAACCGGCTGATGAACGGCGAGGTGGCGGCGCTGATGCTGACCAACCCCAACACGCTGGGCATCTTCGAGGAAGACATCCACCGCATCGCCGATTTGGTGCACGAGCGCGGCGGGCTGCTGTACATGGATGGCGCCAACATGAACGCGCTGGTGGGACGTTCACGCCCCGGCGATTTTGGCGTGGATGTGATGCACCTCAACCTGCACAAGACGTTTTCGACGCCGCATGGCGGTGGCGGCCCCGGCTCGGGGCCGGTGGCCGTCAAGCGGGAGTTGGAGCCCTTTCTGCCGATTCCGGTGCTGGTGACCCGCCACGATGGAGGCGATGACGGGCGCCCCGACCTGGATTATGCCCGGCCGCACAGCATTGGGCGGGTACGCGCCTTCCATGGCAACTTCGGAATGTTCACGCGGGCGCTGGCCTACATTATGGCCAACGGCTGCGACGGGCTGAAACAGACCACCGAAGACGCCGTGCTCAACGCCAACTACCTGCGCCAGAAGCTGGAAGGCGACTACGCCATCGCCTACGCCACGCCCTCGATGCATGAGGTGGTGCTGAGCGATGCGTTGCAGGCCCCCCATGGCGTGCACACCGGCGACATCGCCAAGCGCCTCATCGATTACGGCTTTCACCCCTACACCGTGTCGTTCCCGCTGGTGGTGCGAGGAGCGATGATGATCGAGCCAACGGAGAGCGCCAGCCGCGCCGACCTGGATGACTTCATCGCCGCCATGCGCGCCATCGCCGAAGAAGCCCGCACCCAGCCGGAGCTTGTGACCTCGGCGCCGCACACCACCAAGATCAGCCGCCTGGACGAAGCGGCGGCGGCGCGGCGCCCCATCCTGCGCTGGCGCCCCGCCTAGGGCGCCGGCGCTACGCTGGTGTCAATCCAGCGCAGGTAGGCGGCGCTGCCGGCGGTCACTGGCACGGCCAGAATTTCCGGGGTCTCGTAGCTGTGCAGGCGCCGGATGGTGGCCTCCAACTCGGGAAAGCGGGCGGCCTGGGTTTTAAGCACCAGCGGATACTCGGTGGCGCCCTGCCGCTCGCCCTGCCACCAATATATCGATTGCACTGGACCGCTGAAGCTGGCGCAAGCGGCGAGGCGCTGATCCACGACAGCGCGCGCGATGGCGGCGGCTTCGTCCGCACTGCCGCAGGTCACGAATACAAGCACGTAGCCGGTCATCGATCGCCCCCGTTACCATCCTGGTTCTTTTCACCACCCACCATTGCCGGAATTTAGCCTTCCACCCTAGAGTGGAAGGAGCGGCCGTCATGCAACTGCAACTTCCAACGCTGCTTGGCACTCGACGCCAAACTTTGATGGGCGCGGGCCGCCGCGCCTGGATGCATCGGGTGCGCTTGGCGCTCATCGTCCTGGCAGTAACTTGGGCGGCGCAGCATGCATTATTCGGACGCAGCGGCTACTTGGCGCTGCGCCAGCGCCAGCACCAATACCAGACGGAGCTGGCACGCGTGCAGACGCTGGAGAACCAAAACCGGGAACTCAACCAAGCGGTGCGCTCGCTGCGCTCGGATCCGAACGCCATCGAGGACATCGCCCGCGAAAAACTCCACCTCACCCGGCCGGGCGAGGTCGTCTATACCTACCCGGTGGCGGGGCCGAACGCGGCCGGATCGCCGGCCGACGCGGCACTCCACTAATCCCCGCTAACGCACCACCCCGGCCAGCGGCGACGAGGCGCTGGCGTAGAGGCGCATCGGCATGCGTCCGGCGAGAAAGCTGAGGCGTCCCGCTTCGACCGCGGCCTTCATCGCCACCGCCATCTGCTCGGGGCGCTCGGCGGCGGCGATGGCGGTGTTCATGAGGATGCCATCGGCGCCCAACTCCATGGCGCGGGCGGCGTCGGACGCGCAACCGACGCCCGCATCGACAATCAGCGGCACGCTGGTGATGCGTTCGCGCAGAATGCGCAACTGGGCGGGGTTTTGAATGCCCAAGCCGGACCCGATGGGCGCCGCCAGCGGCATCACCGCCGCCGCGCCGGCCTCGACCAGGCGCTGCGCCACGATCACGTCGTCGCTGGTGTAGGGCAGCACGATGAACCCTTCGGCCGCCAGGACACGCGTGGCTTCCAGCAGCGCCTGGGTGTCGGGAAAGAGCGTCTGCTGGTCGCCAATGACCTCAAGCTTGACCCAGGCGTTGTCGAGCGCCTCGCGTGCCATGCGCGCGGTGCGGATCGCTTCCTCGGCGGTGTAGCAGCCGGCGGTGTTGGGCAGCAGCGCCGTCTTTTTCAGATCGAGGTAATCGAGCAGGTTCTCGCGGCTGCGGTCGGTGACATTAACGCGGCGCACCGCCACCGTGACCATGGCCGCACCGCTCAGTTCAACGCAGCGCGCCGTCTCCTGCAGGCTGCGGTACTTGCCCGTACCCACCAGCAAGCGTGAGGAGAAGGCCCGACCGGCGATGACGAGCGGTCCGGAATCAGATACGGAGCTCATACTCCATTTTAACGCCTCGGCGTGGCTCGCCACGATGTGGCGGCTAGGGAGTCAGCTCAAAAGCGACCGACACCGTCAACGCATCGTGCTGGTAGCCGGCCGGCAGGGGAAAATGCTCGGCTTGCGCCATCTGGCTCACGGCGTTGAACGCCATGGCGTTGACATCTACGGAGCTGGAGCGGGAGACGTAGGCGATGGAATCGACCGAGCCCGAGCGACGCACGGTCAGCCGGACGGTGACTTTCTGCCCTGCGGGCAAACCGGGGTAGCGGGGTTGGAGGTTCCAGTAGTACTGCAGCCGGTCGCGCAGGTGGTTGACCCAGTCGGTGTAGAGGTTGCCGAAGTTGGCATCGCCAAACGACATGCCGCCACTGCCGCCGGCGCCCTGGGTGCTGGAGGTGGCGCTAAAGGAGACGCGGCCGCCGGCGCCATAGGCGACGCGGTTATCGGGCTTCTTCTCGCGATCAGCCTGGGCGAGGCGCCGGATATCGGCGCGCGCGGCTTCACGCGCCAGGTCCTCGGGGTTGATGCTGGGCAAGGGAATGGATTTGGGAGGGGCGGCGCGCCGGGGCAGCGGCGTGGACACCGCCTCACCCGGCAGATCGTTGGCCAGCCGGTTTTTGGTGGGGGCGATGACCGGCGACGGCATCGGTATGGCGCCGCCAGGTATCGTGCTCACCAGATTCGCCTGGATCGATCCCGCCGCCGCCGTGCCCGGGTGCGCCCCGCCCAGAGGCAGATATTGCCAGGCGCCGGTCACCACCACGGCGGCCAACCCGCCATGCAGCAGGAGCGAGAGAGCGAAGCCCCAGCCGGCACGTTCGGTGCGATGAGTGCGCATTTCACTCATGCCGGCTATTGCGACGCCGGCGTCTCGTCGTAGGGCTGGGTGACCATCTGCACGCTGGACATGCCCCCGGTTTTTATGGCGTCCATCACCCGCGCCAGCACGCCCCAGGAGACGTGCTCGTCGGCCCGAACGTAGACTTCCTTGTCCTGCGGGTTGGGCAGGCCCTTTTTGAGATCGGCGGCAATGGTTTTGATGTTGGTGATCTTGTCGCCGATGTAGACGTTGCCGCTGCGGTCCACCGTCACGATCAACAGGTTTTTCGTCAACTGGCGCGTTTCATGCGTCTGCGGCACCTGGACTTGAATGCCGGATTGGATCGCGGGCGCGGTGATCATGAAAATCACCAGCAGCACCAGCATGACGTCGACCAGCGGGGTGACGTTGATCTCCGCCAGCGAGGATCCCGGCCCGGATGAGGTGCTGCCCGCCATCTTAGTGCGCGCCCACGCCCGAGCGGTCGACCGCCGCGGCCGCCGCCGGAGCGAGGACCTCGGCGGCGCGGCTGGTGAACTCCAGCGCGCACTCATCGGTGGCGGTGGAGAGTTCCCGGATTTGATGCACAAACTGGTTGTAGGCGATGAGGGCGGGGATGGCGGCGAACAAGCCGGCGGCGGTGGTGATGAGGGCCTCGGAGACACCCGGCGCCACGGCGCGCAGCGTCGCCGTGCCGGCCGTGCCCAAATCCATGAAGGCGTCCATGATGCCCCAAACCGTGCCAAACAAGCCGATGAACGGGCTGGCGGAGGCGATGGTGGCGAGCCAACTCATGCGCGACTCCAACAACCCCATCTGATCGCCGGTCTCGGCCTTCATGGCGCGTTCGACGCTGGTCAGGTTGGGACTGGCGCCGGGGCGGAGTTGGCGTTCCAGCTCGTCATAGCCAGCTTCGAACACCTCCACCGCGGGGCTGGGCCGGAAGCTCTCGCTGGCGGCGTGCACCTCGCTCAACCGGCTGGACTTATAGAGCGCCCGCAGAAAACGCCGCGTCTGCCGCTTGCGCGCCCGGAACCCTGACCATTTGCTGAAGATGATGGCCCAGGAATAGACCGAAAACACCAGCAGGATGACCAGGATGACTTTGGCCACCGCGCCGGTGTTGCCGAGTATCCCGGTGATCGCAGCCGAGGGGGTGGCCAAGGCTAAAAGGACCATAGATTAGGATTAGCATAACAGAGGCCATGCTCACCCATCTGCAGATCGAAAATTACGCCCTGATCGAGCGCGCCACCATCGAGTTTGGCCCCGGATTCAACGTGCTCACCGGCGAAACCGGCTCGGGAAAATCCATTATTGTCGATGCCTTGGGGCTGGTATTGGGAGAGCGGGCGGAGGCGGGCGCGGTGCGCTCGGGAGCGGAGATGGCGGCGGTGACGGGGAGTTTCACCACGCCGTTCGCCTCACCGCAGGCGGCAGCGGCCTGGAGCCTCGAACGCGGGCTGTCGGAGATGGAGGCGGAGCTGCGCCTGCGGCGCGAGATCACCGCCGGGGGACGGAGCCGGGCTTTCATTGGACACGGCCTCGCTTCGGTGGCCTTGCTGCGGGAACTGGCGGCGGAGATGGGCGAGATCCACTCGCAGCATGAATCGCTGGCGGCGTTCACGCCGGCGGCCCAGCTCCGGCTGCTGGACCGGTTTGCCGAAACGGGGCGGGAGTTGGAGGCGGTCGCGGCCGGCTTCCAGGCGTGGCGGGAGGCGGCGGAACGGCTGCGCGACCGGGACGCGCGGGAGCGGCTGCGCCTGCAGCAAGTGGACTTGTGGCGCTTTCAAGCCGAAGAGATCGACGCGGTGCTTCCGCAGGCGGGCGAGGATGCCGCGCTCGAAAGCGAGCGGCGCGTGCTGGCCAACGCGGAAAAGATCACCGCCGCCGCCGAGGCCGCGTACGCGGCGCTCTACGACGCACCCGGGGCCGCGGCCACGCAGATCAAGACGGCGCTGCGCAGCGTCGGCGATTGGCAGCGCTACGACGAAAGCGCCGCCGCGCTGGTGCCGCGGCTGCAAGGGCTGGCGGCCGAAGCCGTCGATATCGCGGAACAGATTCGCTCGGCCGCCGCCCACATCGAGGCCACCCCTGGGCGGCTGGATCAAGTCGAGGAGCGCTGCGCCGCCCTCGACCGGCTGCGCCGCAAATACGGCCCCACGCTCGATGATGTGATCCGCCATCGCCAGGAGTTGGAGGTGAAGCTCGGCCAAGCCGCCGATGAGTCAGCCAGCCAGGCCAGCGATGAAGCCCGCTGCGAGGCGGCGGCCGATGCCTACCGGCAGATGGCGGCGGCGCTCAGCCGCAAGCGGCGCGCCGCCGCGCCACGCTTGGCGAAACGCATCGTCACCGAGACGGCCGACCTAGCCATGACGGTCAAGTTTCAAGTAGGGTTTGAACCCGCCGGCATCACCGCGCCGGCCACCCAAGCCTGGGGAGAGACGGGATGGGACCGGGTTCAGTTCCTGGCCTCGACCAATCCTGGCGAGCCGCTCCTGCCGGTGGCCAACATCGCCTCCGGCGGCGAGCTCTCGCGCCTCTTGCTGGCGCTGCATGTGATCGCACCGGGACGCAAGGAGAACAAAACCCTCGTGCTCGATGAGATCGACGCCGGTATCGGCGGCCGCGCCGCCGAAGCCGTGGGGCGCAAGATGCAGCAGCTCGGCCAGCATTACCAGGTGCTGTGCGTCACTCACTTGGCGCAGATCGCCACCTTTGCCAGCCATCATTTGCACGTGGAGAAGTCCGGCGCGGGCGGCCGCACGGTCACCCGCGTCCGCCGCCTCGAGGGCGAGGAGCGCGTCGCCGAGGTGGCGCGCATGCTGGCGGGCGAACGCGTCAACACCACCGCGCTGCGCCACGCCGAGGAGCTGATCACCGCCCATGCGGCGAGAGCCTGAGCGCGGCGGCCACTGGCCGCGGAACACTTCTCAACTCGAGACGCCCCTTTACTCTCCCGCGTCCACGCAACGACCCAAATGGCACAGTACGCCCAACGCTCGGCGCATCTGTAGGACGCATTCGGCGCCGACGCACTCGGCCAACTCCGCGTCCACGCGCTCGCGCGCGGCAGCCTGCGCGGCAGCGGCGGCCTGGCCGCGCTCAGTTAGCGTCACACTGAACTTGCTCCGGTCCTCGGGATCGGCAGTGCGGTCGAGATAGCCGCGCAGCACCAGCGTATCCACCAATTGCGCGGCAGCCGGTTTGGAGACGCCCAACTGCGCGATTAGATCTGAGAGCGGGACGCCGCCCCCGCCCATCGCCAAGCCGCCCAAGACATACATGCCGTTGGGGGGCACGTCGTCGCAACCCCCGCCGGAAAGAGCCGCGCGCATAGCCGTTCCGTAAGCGCGGCGCGCATGGCGCAACAGCGCAGGGATCGAGGCGCTTTCATACCAGGGTGGCTCGCCAACGTTGGGCTGTTCCGGTTCAGGGTTCATCGATCATCGCCCTCTCAGCGAAACGCGGCGGCGGCGGCGGGGCCCTCGAAGTAGGCTTCGATCTCCTCCAGGGTCTTGTTCTTGGTCTCCGGCAGGAAGAAGACCGAGACGAAAAAGTACACCACCGAAACGGCGGCGAAGCCCAAAAACAACACATGGTAACCGTAGCGTCCGACGGTGGGTAGAAAAATCGCGGTGATGGTGGTGGATGTGATCTGATTCATCACCAGGGCAATGCTCATGCCGTTGGAGCGGATGCGGGTGGGCATCAGCTCCGACAACGCCAGCCACACCACCACGCCCGGGCCGACGGCGAAAAAGCCCATGTAGACGAGCAGCCCGATCTCGATCCACCAGCCCGTCGTGGGGCTGGGCAGGGGCGTGATCAAGGCGTCGTCGATCCTCAGGGGCGCTTGGCGCGAAGCCGCGAGATTGCCCAAGGGGTTGGAGAAGAATCCCACGACGGCGTTGGCCGGCAGACAGGCAGCACGTGTAATGGTGATGGGGTGAGGCGCCGGGTCGTTCGAGCGCACGACATCGCTGGCGGCTTGGTAGCTACCGCAGGAGTAAATGACCACCAGCGAGGTGGGCTGAGCCGCCAAGGCCGCGCCGGACGCGCGGGCGGTGGCGAGCAGCGAGGCAGCGTAGCCGGGGCGGTAGGTGAGCGACAGCGACTGATCCGAGGTCACTTCTTGCTGCACGGCGGCGCGCACATCGACGCGGCGGGCCTCGTTCCGCCAGAAAAGGACCGCGATCGCCACCAGCGCCACCGTCATGCCCGCCGTCCCGATGGTAAGCAGGAATTTGCGCCCCTTGCGGTCCACCAGCACCACGGCCGCAATGGTCAACAGGAAGTTGACCAGGGTGAAGGCGACATATCCCCAGTGGGATTGCAGGTCGGTGAGCCCGCTGGAGAGCAGGATATCGGTCATGTAGCCGATGATGGCGTTCACGCCCACGCCTTGCGTGGCCGCGAGGATGACGCAGGCGAGCACGAACGGCAGCACGTATTTGCGGCGCAGCAGCGATTCGCGCACCTTGCCGGCGGTGCCGGTCTGGGCCGCGGTGACGGCGTCCATCTCCTGCAGTTCGTGGCGCGCCGCGGCGTCACCGCGGGAGCGCCGCAGCGCGGCCAGCGCGGCCGCTGTGCGCTGGCGGCGGTGCAGCCAGCGGGGCGATTCCGAGACCCAGAGAGCGCCCATTACGAACAGAACACCGGGCGGCAGCGAGGTCCAGAAGATACCGCGCCAGGCCAGATTCTTGAAGGCGAACACCTGCGCCGCCGTGCCCGCCGCCTCGACCGCGGCCACCCGGTAGCTGAAGAAGATGCCGACCAGCGAGGCGGCCACGATGCCGAGCGTCAACATCCACTGGAAGATCGCCGTGCCCTTGCCGCGCGCGTGGGCAGTGAGGCACTCGGCCAAATACAGTGGCACCACCACGCCGCAGAAGCCGCCGCTGATGCCCTGCAGCAGCCGCCCGGCGACGAGCGCGCCGTAGCCGTGCGAGAGCGCGATGCTGGGGATGCTGAGGACGAACAAAGCGCCGCTCACCACCATCATCGGCTTGCGCCCGAAGCGGTCGGCGAGCATGCCGGCGCACAAAGTCGAGAAGATGCTGCCCAGCAGCACCGCCGCCACCACCACCGATAGCTGGCCCGAGTTCAACCCCGAGGTGGCTTCCAGGTACGGCAGGGCGCTGGCGATGATGCCGACATCGATACCGTAAAGCAGACCGCCAAGCCCGGCCACCAGCAGCAGGATTTGGTTATAGCGGGCCGGAGCCAGGGCAGTGCCAGAGTGCGCCATCGTCTATTCCGTGAACGTGGGTTCCCGTACCTCGGGCAGATTATATGCCTAGACGGCGATCTGGCGCGCGCGCAACTCCCGCAGCCGGT
>JANWJU010000096.1 GCA_025451775.1 Terriglobales bacterium | reverse complement strand
CTCGAAGTAGCGCTGGATGAACTTCGCCGCCTCCGCCTGCGGGATGCCCAACTGCCGCGCCAGCCCGAACGCCGAGAGGCCGTAGACGATGCCGAAGTTCACCGCCTTGGCGCGGCGCCGGTGCTCGTCCGTGATCAGCATGGGCGGCACGCCGAACACCTCGGCGGCGGTCAAGCGATGAATGTCATCGTTGCCGCGGTAAGCCGCCAGCAACAGCGCGTCCTGGCTGAAGTGGGCCAGCAGACGCAGCTCGATCTGGGAGTAATCGGCGGCCAGCAGGCAGTAGCCGGGCTCGGCCACGAAAGCGGCGCGGATCTCGCGCCCCAGCTCGGTGCGCACGGGGATGTTCTGCAGGTTGGGGTTGCTCGACGACAGGCGTCCGGTGGCGGCGCCGGCGATGGTGAAGGTGGTGTGGACGCGCCCCGTGGCCGGGTCGATCGCCTGCGGCAAGGCGTCGACGTAGGTGGCCTTCAGTTTTGAAAGCTGGCGGAACTCGAGGATGGGCGGGATGATCTCATGTCCGGCCAGGTCCTCGAGCACATCGACGGCGGTGGATCGGCTCTTGCTTTTGCCGCGCCGCGCCGGCGCCGGCAACCCCAGGCGGTCGAACAGCACCGCGGCGAGCTGTTGCGGCGAGCTGAGGTTGAAGCGCTCGCCCGCCAGCGCGAACACCTGCTCCTGGCACTCCAGGCCGCGCCGCTCGAGATCCTTCGACAGTTGCGTTAAGGGCGCGGGATCGACCCGGATGCCATGCGCTTCCATGTCTTCCAGCACCGCAATCAGGGGCAGGTCCAGTTCCCGGTAGGCGGCACTCGCGCCCACGCTGGCGTGCAGCCGCGCCGCCTGCACCGCGACGGCGGCTGCGACGGCGCCAGCGTCGGCGCCGGCGGGGACCGCGACCTCATAGCTGCCGCGGGTGGGATCGGCCACGTAGCCCAACAGCAGGACATCGTCGATGCGATCCGGATCCAGCCCAGGCACGGGCAGGGCAAGCTCCCGCAGGCGGGCGCGGGCGGCTTTGGCGTCCTCGAACTGCCAGCGCCGCTCAGGATGCGCGAGCGCGGCGGCCAATGAGGGAGGTAGCTGGGGGAATTCGCCGCTCCCGAAGCGCCACGCCCCGCGCGCCGCCGCCAGCCCCATCTCGGGCGCCGCGTGCGGGTCACCCCAGGCGAGCGCCACCGGCTCCTCGGCCGTGGCCGCCAGGAACTGCTCCAACTCCGCCGCGCCCGCCGCGGGCGTGGCCGCCGCTGCCACGGCGGCGGGCGCGGCATCCACGCCGTCCCCCAGGCCACGCAACAAGTGATGGAACTCCAGGTCCGTGTATAAGGCGCGGCAGGCCTCGCGGTCGGGCTCCTGCCGCAGCCACGCGCCGGGGGTGTAGGCGATGGGGACGCCGGTGTGGATGGTGGCCAGTTCCTTGCTCAGCAGGATCTGCTCGCGAAAATTCTGCAGCGACTCCCGGTAGCGCTTCGACTCCACTTCGGCGGCGTGCTCCAGCGCCTGCTCGACCGAGCCGAAGCGGGCGATCAGCATCTGCGCGCCCTTTTCGCCGATTCCTGGCGCGCCGGGGATGTTATCCACGCTGTCGCCGCGCAGCGCCAGCAGATCGGCCACCTGCTCCGGCTTGACCCCCAGCTTGGCCTCCACGGCGGCGGCATCCAGCCAGGCGTCCCGGCTGGGGTTGTAGACACGCACTCCGCCGTTCACCAGCTGCAGCAGGTCCTTGTCGCTCGACACCACCACCACCGCCGCGCCCGCCGCCGCCGCCTGCAGGGCCACGGTGCCGATGACGTCGTCGGCCTCGAAGCCCTCGGACTGCAGGATGGGGACGCGGAACGCCTCCAGCGCCTGCCGGATGTAAGGCAACTGCGGCCCCAGCGTCTCCGGCATGGGGGCACGGGTGGCCTTGTAGCCGGCAAACCGTGTATCGCGAAAGGTGGGGCCGGCGAGGTCGAACACCGCCGCGATCTGCGCCGGATGCGCCTCGGCCAGCAGCTTGCGCAGCATGTTGATAAATCCCAGCACCGCCTGCGTGGGCTGCCCGCGGGAGTTGCTCAGCGGCGGGAGCGCGTGGAAGGCGCGGAAAATATATCCCATCGTGTCAATGAGATACAGATCGCCGCCGGGTGAAGTGCTGGGGCTGGGATCGGTCAACAGCCCCATTCTAGTTCGGATTGGCGCGGGGGGGACAACCAGTGGAGGCAGCTTGAAGATGCCACGAGCAGAGGGGGCATCCCCTGCCGCCAATCGAAGCCCGCCCTCAAGCGAGTGATGCTCACTGTGCGAGCATCGCGGGAGCGACCCAGCGAAAAGTGGCGAGCCACCGCGCGAGGCGCTTAGTGGGGTTCGGCGGCGCGGTAGCCCGAGCCGTGGTGCACCGCGTTCATGGCCGCGAGAATATCCGTCTGGGTGAGGATGCCATTGAGGTGGCCAGCTTCGTCCACCACCAGCGCCAGGTGCTGATGGCGCATGGCGACCAGCAAGTGCAAGGCGTCCTGCAGGCTGGCGTCGGGGGCGATGCTCGCCCAGGCGCGGTCGGTGAGCTCGCCGACGCGGACGTGATCCCACTGCTCCGGAGGAACGCGGGTGAGCGCGGCCACGGCAATCGTGCCCAGCACGCGGCCCTGCTCAAGCACCGGGTAAGCCGCGTGGTTGGTGTCGCCGGTGGCGGCCTCCGCCCAACGGCGCAGCGTCCAATCGGCGTCGGCGGCGGCGATATCGTGCTGCATGGCGTCTTGCACGCGGATTCCGGTCAGCTCTTCCACGGTGACGCCCTCGTGCAGCCGTTGATCGCCGGAGGCCGAGGCTTGGCCGGAGACGGCGTAGGCGACTGCGGCGCCAATCAGCACGGGGACAATGTAGCCATGGCCGCCGGTGGCCTCGGCCACGAAGACGACCGCGGTGAGCGGGGTCTTGTATCCGGCGGCGATGAAGGAGGCCATGCCGACGGCAGCGAACAGGTTGAGGGCGTTGCTATGCACCACCGATTGTCCGAAGGCGGTGCCAAACGAGCCGCCGGATAAAAACAGCGGCACGAACATGGCGCTCACGCCCCCGCAGCCGAGCGAGAACAGCGTGGCCGCCAGCTTCAGAAAGCCAAAGGCGACCAGCTCCAACGAGCTGTGCGCGTGCTGCAGGATGATCGAAACCGCTTCGTAGTTCGGCCCCAGCGGCACCAGGTTCCCGTGGAACATGGCCAGGAAGGCCACCCCGCACACGCCGGTGGCAATTCCGCCCAGCAGCATCTTCAGCCAGTGCGGCACGTTCCAGTGGACCATGAACTCGCGGAAGCGCCGGAAGGAGATGGTGAAGGGCACGCTGACCAGGCCGCAGAGGGCGCCGAGCAGCGCCGCCCAGAGCAGATCACGGCGGGTGTAGGTGCCCGAGGAGATGAAGTTGAACAGCGGCTGCGCTCCGGTGAACGCGGCCAGCGTGGCAAAGGCCACCACCGAGGCAATCAGCGCCGGCATCAGCGCCTCGTGCGCGAGATCGTCCTTGTAGGGCATCTCGAGGGCAAAGATCACGCCGGTGAAGGGCGCGCGAAACACCGCCGACATGCCGGCCGCGGCGCCGCTGATCAGCAGAATGCGGCGGTCGCGCGGCTCCAGCTTCACCCCCATTTTGCGCAGCCGCGCCCACAGCCACGATCCCAGCGCCCCGCCGCCATAAATGCTGGGGCCCTCCAACGCCGCGCTGCCGCCCCCGCCCACCGTGGCCACCGCCGCCGCCAGCTTGGGGATGAACGGCTTCATCGCGATCCGCGATTGCCGCTCGAAGAAGGCGCGGATGATTTCTTCCGTGGAGTGATCGTTGGGGTCAGGCGTGAGGTACTGCATCAGCAGCCCCGCGATGAGGAAGCTGAGCGCCAAGCCGGGGATGATCCAGATCGGATGGGCGAGGTAGAGGGCCAGGATCGGCGGCCAGATCCACACCAGAATGATTTTGACGAGGAGCGTGATCAGTAGTCCGGTGATAACGCCCAGGATCGGCGCCCAAACAATCCACTTGTGGATGTCGCGCGAATAGGTGGCACGCATGTCCGCCCGCACCAGGGAACGGTAGCGGTGGATGAGGGGGCGGTCCCACAGGTAGGAGGAACGGCTGCGTTTCTCGGGGACTTGCAATTCGGTGCTCAGGGTTCTTGGTTTTCCTCTGCCGTGAAGTGCGGCCAGCTGTCCGGGCGCGCCTGTGGCGCCCGGGACTGCTAGAGTAAACAAGCCGCCGTGATAGGAAATTATGCCACGGATTGAGTGGCGGCCGGCGGCGCATTGGTTCCCGCGGCTCGCTCCATCCGTGGCCCGCCGCCTTTCGGCCCGGCCCCGCCGTCCCTGATCCTTAATTAGGCACTATCGGCCCGGGGGGCGTCCGCCGGGGCCCGGTTCCAACAACGCCGGCGCGTATATAATTGCCAGGAGGCAGCTTGGGGATGCCCCGAGCAGAGCGGGCGACCCCGGCCGCCAATCGAAGCCCGCCCTCAAGCGACCAGCGGGAGCGACCAAGCGAAAAGTGGCGAGCCACCAATGAAGTTGTGTGTGATCGGTACGGGGTACGTCGGGCTCACGACGGGGGCCTGTCTGGCGGCCATCGGACACGAGGTCGTCGGCACGGACTCGGAGGCGGCGAAGATCGCCGCGCTCAAGCGCGGGCAACTACCGATTTTTGAGGAGCGGTTGCCCGAGGTCGTCGCCGCCGGCGTGGCCGCGGGGCGGCTCACCTTCACCAGCGATGCGCGGGCGGCGATTGCCGCGGCGGAAACGATCTTTATCTGCGTGGGCACACCCCCGGATGCCGACGGCAAGGCCAATTTAGCGGCGGTCGAGGCGGCAGCCCGGCAGATTGCCGCCTGCGCCCAGGGGTACCGGCTGGTGGTGGGCAAAAGCACCGTGCCGGTGCACACCGGCGACCAGCTCAAGCGCGTGCTCGCCACCCAGAGCCATGGGCGGCTGGAGTTCGACGTCGCCTCCAACCCTGAGTTCCTGCGCGAGGGGAGCGGGGTGTACGACTTTTTTCACCCCGATCGCATCGTCACCGGCAGCGACAGCGAGCGCGCGGCGAAGCGTTTGCGCGCCATTTACGCGCCCGTGCTGGAGGGCGCCTTCACCTGCGGCTGGCACCGCCAGCCGGCGGCGATGTGCGGGTGGAAGCCGCCCGCTTGGGTCGCCACCGGCATCACCAGCGCCGAGTTGATCAAGCACGCTTCCAACTCGTTCTTGTCCATGAAGATCTCCTACGCCAACGCCATCGCCGATATCTGCGAGCTGGCGGACGCCGACGCCGGCGAAGTCCTGCATGGGCTGGGGCTGGACCGGCGCATCGGCAGCGACTTCCTGCGCCCGGGCATCGGCTTTGGCGGTTTCTGTTTTCCCAAGGATTTGAGCGCCTTCATCGAGATGTCGGCCGAGCTGGGCTATGATTTCCGCCTGCTGCGCGAAGTGCAACGGGTGAACACGCGCCGCACGGAGCAATTTGTGCGCAAGGTGAGGGAAGCGCTGTGGGTGCTGCCGGGCAAGACCCTGGGGGTGTTGGGGCTGGCATTCAAAGCCGGCACGGACGACATCCGCCTCTCGCCGGCGCTGAAGGTGGTGCGGGAACTGGTGCGGCTGGGGGCGCGGGTGCGCGCCTATGATCCGCAGGCGATGGAGCGGGCGCGGGCCGAGCTGGGCGGCAGCATTCATTATTGCGGGCAGGCGGAGGAGGTGGCCGACGGCGCCGACGCGGTCCTGATCCTGACCGAGTGGCCGCAGTTCCGGCGCGTTGATTGGGCGGGCATGAGGGCGCGCATGAGCCACCCGCTGGTGCTGGACGGCCGCAATTTGTTTGTCCCCGGCGAGCTCGAAGGCCAAGGCCTCGAGTACCACGGCATCGGGCGCAGAGCGCCGCGCCGCGCGGCCGCGCCCCTGGCCGCCTAGCCCATGCCCAAAACCCTGCGTATCGCCCTCGCCTGTCTGGTCGCCGCCGCCCTCGCCTACCTTGTCTGGTCCAGCTTTCACACCGCCAGGTTCCGGGTCGAGGTCTGCCTCACCTACCATGGCCTCAGCGCCTGCCGCACTGCCGAGGGCCGCACCCAGGACGAGGCCTTCCGCGCCGCCCACGACAACGCCTGCAGCCAAGTCACCTCCGGCGTCACCGGCACCCTCGGCTGCCAGAACACTCCCGCCTCCAGCGTGGTCTGGAACCCCTGAGCCGGGGCTTGGGCGCAGTGCGGTTCAGCCTGGCCTTGGTTGGGGCAGGG
>JANWJU010000095.1 GCA_025451775.1 Terriglobales bacterium | reverse complement strand
TTCGCCGCCCGCTTGGCCGCCGGCGTCGCGGGGGCCCCTCAGCCCCGCTCCTGCACCGGCGGCCTATTTCTGCGCGGGCACCCCGCGTCGCCGCCCGCTGGGCCGCCGGCGTCGCGGGGGCCCCGTCGCCCCGCTCCTGCGCCGGCGGCTTTTTTCTGCGCGGGGCCCCCGGCTTCGCGCCGACGCGGTGCGGGGGCCCTCAGCCCGGCCCCTGCGCCGGGCGGCTACCCTTTATGGGCGCGCTGATTCAACCGCGGTTGATGGATGCGGCCACGAAGCCGGCGCCGAACCCATTGTCGATATTGACCACGGCGACGTTCGAAGCGCAGGAGTTGAGCATTCCGAGCAGCGCCGCCATCCCGCCCCAGCTCGTGCCGTAGCCCACACTGGTGGGCACCGCGATCACTGGGGCGGCGACCAAGCCGCCCACGACGCTGGGCAGAGCGCCTTCCATGCCGGCGGCCACCACAATGGCGCGGGCGCGCTGCAGCCGTTCCACCTCGGCCAGCAGGCGGTGCAGACCGGCCACGCCGCAATCCCAGATGGTTTCAACCGGGCCGCCGAGCATGTCGGCTGTCAGCGCTGCCTCTTCGGCCACGGACAGGTCGCTGGTACCGGCGGCAACCACGACCACGGTGCCATGGCCGCGGGTGCGCGGCACACGCTCGACGGTTATGGCGCGCGGCAGGGGATGCCACACCGCCTCGGGTAGGGCGGCCAGCACGGCTTCGTACATGGCTTCAGTGGCGCGGGTGACCAAGACATTGCCGGGCACGCCGGCGGGTTCGCCGCTCGCCGCCCGCGCAATGGCTGCCACTTGGGCCGGGGTCTTGCCCTGACCCAGGATGACCTCGGCCGCCCCTTGCCGCAGGCGGCGATGGTGGTCGAGGCGGGCAAAACCCAAATCTTCAAAGGGCAGCCGGCGCAACCGTGCCACCCCTGCCGACGGCGAAGTGGTACCGGCGGCGATCTGCTCCAGCAACGCTTGCAGTGCTTCTTCGTTCACCTCCGCATTTTACCGCTCCGGCAGCCACGGGGGCGCAAGAGAGGCTGGTAAGCTACTCAAGATGCCCTCGAAGCTCACACTCACGCTGGCGATCACCGGCGCGAGCGGCGCGGCGCTGGCGCGCGCCGCGCTGGCGCGGCTGCACGCCGACGAGCAGGTTGGGCGGGTCGACTTGGTGGCCTCGCCGCATGGGCTGCGGGTGATGCGCGAGGAATTGCAGCTGGGCGAAGGCCGGCTCGATCAGCTGGCCGAGCGCCTGCTGGGCGGTCCCGCCCCGAAAATTTTGGTGCACGACGACCGCGATATCGGGGCCAACATCGCCAGCGGCAGCTACCCCAGCCAGGGCATGATTGTGCTGCCGTGCAGCATGGGCACCTGCGCCGCCATCGCCCACGGCCTGGCGGACAGCTTGATTGAGCGCGCCGCCGATGTCTGCCTGAAGGAAAAGCGGCGGCTGCTGCTCGCCATTCGCGAGACCCCGCTGCATCGCATTCATCTGCGCAATCTCTTGGCCGCCGATGAAGCCGGCGCCACGATTTATCCGGTCATGCCGGCCTTTTACGATGGCGCCGCCAGCGCCGAGGCGATGGCGCAGCAGTTCGCCGCCCGCCTGCTCAGCCATTTTGGCCTGTCCGCACCGGATATGTTCCAATGGCAGGGATAAGATGGATAGCGCCAACCCTGGACTTGATGGATTTGATGGACTTCATGGTCCCGATGCCTCGTCCCGGCCTTCCGGGCCCAACCTCCCATCCCGCCCTCGCCCCCACGAGCCTACCGTGACCGTCTTTCTCATGATCCTGATTGCAGTCGCCATGGAGGTGGCGGGGCAGCTCCTCTATAAGAGCGGGATCAACAACATGCACGGGTTCCAGGGCTCACCGTTTGAAGTCGTCCCGCTGATCAAATTTGCCGGCGAGGCCCTGACCAACTGGCGCGTGCTCGCCGGCATTGGCGTGTACTGCGTCCAAGCCGGAGTGTGGTGGGGCGTGCTCTCCCGCGCCGACCTCAGCTATGCGTTTCCGCTCACCAGCATGAGTTACGTGCTGCTGCTGGTGGCCTCGCGAGCATTTTTCGGCGAGCATATCTCGATCACGCGCTGGATGGGGGCAACCGCGGTCGTCTTCGGCGTGTACCTGATCACGCGCTCGGCACCGCTGATTCGCTAGCGGCGGTCGGGTCAGGAGGCCTGGTGCGTCGGGGTGGGCTGCAGCAGCGGGCGCGGGGCTTCGGGGATCAGAATCCAGGCCGCCACGTAGGCCACCACTCCGAACACCAGCGCGAACATCACGGAGAAGACCACCCACAACACGCGCACCAAAGTGACATCCACGTCCAGGTTTTGAGCCAGCGCCAGACAGACGCCGGCGACGCGGCGGCCCTCGCGGGGGCGCTCGATCGGCCGGCGGCGGGATGAGGCGCTGACCACCCCGGGCACAGCCCGGCCACACTGGGCGCAGAAGCGGGCGGCATCCGGCATGGTGGTCCCACAGGTATTGCAAAACATAAAAAACGGTCCTCCGGCACAGTATACGGCGCGCCGCCGAGGTTTGTTCCACGCCGCCGGAAGAACCGCGGCCGCAGTGGCTTTGCGGTTATTCTGGTGCTAGCAAGGATTTATCATGTCCCGATCTGGCCGGCCCTGCTTTTGGACCTTCGCAGCCGCCGTCGCCGTGCTGACGGCGATGGCGGCCGCGCCCGCGGTATTCAAGGCCGCGGCCCAGCAACAGGCCCCACCGCGTCCGAATATTCCCACCATCCGCACCACGACCACGCTGGTGGAGGTGCCAGTGCTGGTACTGGATAAAAGCGGCCAGCCAATGGACATCCTGGGGGAGAGCGACTTCAGTGTCTACGACGACAACTTGCCGCAAAAGCTGGTGAGCTTTGACAACACGCCACGGCCGTTGTCGCTGGCCATCGTGGTTGACACCAATGACTGGGACGCCATCGACCAGGCCCACCGCAGCGCCCAACTGATCACCGACATGGTGGTGGGCGCCGCCGGCGAGGCGAGCATTTACACCCCCGGGCCGGAGCCGCGGCAGATCGTACCGTTCACCAGCGATGCCAACAAACTCGTCAACGCATTGCGCCACCTGACCAAGGCGCCGGTGGCGCCGCAGGGTGGCGGCTCCATCCTGGAACCACTGAACCTGGCGATGCTGTCGCTGCGGCATGAACCGCAATCGCGGACGCGGGCGGCGCTGATCATCTCCAAAGACTCGGCCAAATCCGGCCTCGGCGCGCAGGCGCTCATCGAAGGCGACATGAGCGACGCCATGCCGATTTTTCGCATCGCGCCCAATCGCCCCGCCAACGCCCAGGCGCACGTGAATCCGGATACGCCCGAGGAACGCGGCGTCGGCCAAGGCTCGCAGCGGGTGATCGCGCCGCCGGCGCCGGTCGACAGCCGGGGTCAGCCCACCTCCAGCGCCGGCAACGCCAACCTCAATTTGGGGCCGCTGTTTGGCGCCGCTGCCACGCTGACGGGCCACATCTTCGAGCCGCATAATCTGGATTTTGTCTACTATAGTGGCGGACTCACCTACAACCCCAGTAACGACAGCGAGTTCGACCGCAAGCTCTCGTTGATCGGCGATGAGCTGCGGGCCATTTATCATCTTTACTACAGCCCCAGCGATCTCACCGCGCAAGCAGCGCTGCACGTGATCACGGTGAAGCTGGATATCCCGGCCACGGCCAGCGTGGGTAGCACGACCTATCGGCGCACCTACGTGGGCGCGAAACTACATTGAAATCCACGCTCACGCCCACTGCGCCTGGCACCCGCCCGGCCGGGGTGACGGCCGATGAAGCTGCCCGCCACGTGCGCGGGATGTTTGACGAGATCGCGCCCACCTACGACCGCCTGAACCACCTGCTGTCGCTGTCGGTGGACCGGTATTGGCGGCGGCGCACGGTACGGGCGGTGCGTCAGCGTTTGGCCCTGCGCCAGGACTCGCGTCCGATCCTCGATGTCTGCTGCGGGACCGGCGACTTGACACTGGCGCTGCGCGCCGGTTTGGGCGAGGGCGTGGAGGTGCTGGGCGCGGACTTTTCCGGCGTGATGCTCAGCCGGGCGCAGGCCAAAGCTCCGGAGTTGGGGTGGTTGCAAGCCGATGGGCTGCATCTCCCCTTCGCTGACGGCAGCTTTGCAGCGATTGCCACGGCATTTGGATTCCGCAACCTGGCCGACTACCGCGCCGGGCTGTCCGAGTTCTGGCGGCTGCTGCAACCGGGCGGGGTGGTGGCCATCCTGGAAGTAGCGCGCCCCACCGTGCCGGTGCTGGGACCGCTGTATCAGTTCTACTTTGAGCGCGTCTTGCCGCGCCTAGGCGGATGGATCTCGGGGCATCCGGAGGCATACCGCTATTTGCCCTCGTCAGTGAGCCGGTTCCCTGCCCCGCCGGAACTCGCCGTTTGGATGCGCGAGGCCCAATTCCGGGCGGTGGAGTACCAACGATTGAGCGGCGGTATCGCCACCCTGCACCTCGGCATCCGCCCCTAAAACGTATACTTGGTAGGTGAAGATTCTCGTCTGCCTGAAGCAAGTTCCGGGCAAGGACGCGCCGGTTAGAATCGAGGCCAACCAACGGGCGATCCGGGACGATGTTCCCTATGAGATCAATGAGCCCGATCTGTTCGCCTTAGAAGCGGCGCTGCGGCTCAAGGAGGCGCAGGTCCAGGGCGGCAGCGAGCCTGCCGGTGAGCCCCAGAGTGAAATCGTCGCCCTCACCGTGGGTCCGGCCCGCGCCAGCCAGGCGCTGCGGGAGGCGCTAGCCAAGGGCGCTGATCGCGCCATTCACGTCGAGGGCGCCGAAGCTCCACAACTCGACGCCTACGCCGTCGCCGAGGCGATCACCCGCGCGATCGCGGGCGAAAGCTATGACCTCATCCTCACTGGCCTGCAAGCCGACGATGATGGCTTCGGCCAAACCGGGGTCATCGTGGCCGAACTGCTGGGCGCACCGCACGCGACCATCATTATGGAGATCGTGCCGGTGGCCGGCCGCGCTCGCATTCGGGCCAAACGGGAGCTTGAGGGCGGGCGGTTTCAATGGGTCGAGATGCCCACCCCCGCCGTTCTGGCCATCCAAAGCGGCATCGGCAAACTCCGCTACGCCACGCTCATGGGCATCAAGCAGGCGAAGAACAAACCGCTGCGGCAGACGACGCTGGAGGAGCTGGGCGTCCGCCCCAGCCTCAACCGGCAAGTGATTGAACGGCTCTACGTGCCTGCGAAACGGCAGGGGGGCGAACTGCTCACCGGCACGGCTGCCGAGCAGGCGGCCCAGCTTGCCGCGCGCATCCGGCGCGAAATCCCGCGATGAAGGTCCTGCGATGATTCTAGTGGTAGCGGAAACGCACGCCTCCGGCGAAGTGAACCCAGCCAGCCTGGAAGCTATTGCGGCGGCGCAGCAACTCGGCACGGGCGCGGTGTGCGCGGCGCTATTGGGTGGCGACGCCAGTGCGGTGGCGGCGCTGACCGCCTGCCCCATCGAGCGGCTGTATCACGGCCAGCATCCATCACTCGCCACTTATAGCCCAGATGTTTGGGTGCAGGCGCTGGTGCAGATTTATGAGCAGGCGCAGCCCACGCTCGTCCTGCTGGCCCATACCTACCAAGCGCGGGATTTCGCCCCGCAACTCGCCACCCGGCTGGGCGGGGCGCTCATCAGCGACGTGACCGGGGTGAAATCGCCCGCGATCTTTATCCGCCCGATGTATCAGGGCAAGCTCGCCGCCGAGGTCAGTTTCCGTCCCGATATTCCCGGCGTGGTCACGGTGCAGATCGGGGCGTTCAACCGTGCCAGCCTGCGCCGCGATGGCGCGCCGGCGCCGGTCACGATGGTGAACGTCACCCCCGATGCGCCGCGCATCGAGGCGGGCGAGATCTTCACCGAAGCCAAGCAAGCCATCGACCTGAGCCACGCGCCAGTGATTGTGGCCGTGGGCCGCGGCATCAAGGATCCGAAGAACCTGGACATGGCGCGCCAGCTCGCCGCCGCCATGGGAGCGGAGCTAGCCGCCTCCCGCCCCATCTGCGACAGTGGCTGGCTGCCGATGGACCGGCAGGTGGGCTCATCCGGGCAGACGGTGGCGCCCAAACTGTATTTAGCGGTGGGCATCTCCGGTGCGATTCAGCACTTGGTCGGGATGCGGGGCTCCCGTACCGTGGTGGCCATCAACAAAGATCCCGACGCTCCCATCTTCGAGATCGCCGATTACGGCGTGGTGGGCGACCTGTTCGAGGTGGTGCCCGCGTTGATCGCCGCCCTACAAGCGTCCCCAGGGGCGCCGCCAGATTAAAGGCTAAATTGGTTCATCCGTGACGCGGCCGCAGCTCGAAGCCGAGGTGGTCATCGTGGGCGCAGGCCCGGCGGGGCTCGCCTGTGCGCTGCATCTGGCGCGCTTGCTGGCCGCGCGGCAGCTCCCGGCGGACAACATCTTTCTGTTGGAGAAAGGGCGCGCGCTCGGTGCACATCTGCTCTCCGGCGCCGTCATGGATCCACGCGGGCTGGCCGAGTTGGAGCCGGAGTTCGCCACGGATGCGGCGCTGGGCGCCGTGCCGGTGAGTGAGGATGCGCTGCTGTTGATGGCCGCGGAACGGGCCGTGCGCTCGCCCATCACACCGCCGCCGCTACACAACCACGGCAACTCAATCGTGGCGCTCAGCCGCCTGGCACGGTGGCTCGGCGCCAAAGTAGAAGCCGCGGGCGTCAACATTTTTACCGCCGTAGCCGGACGTGAACTGCTGTTCGAGGGCGCCCACCTTACCGGCCTGCGCACCGATGACAAGGGCCTCGGCCGCGACGGCCAACCCAAGGCCAATTTCGAGCCTGGCACCGACATCCGCGCTCCCATCGTCGTTCTGGCCGAAGGGCCGCGCGGATCGCTGACCCGGGAGTTGACTGGCCATCTCGGGCTGCGCGGGGAGAATCCGCAGGTGTACTCGCTCGGCGTGAAAGAGATCTGGGAGTTGCCGGCTGGCCGCTTTTCCATGGGCCGCGTGCTGCACACACTCGGTTGGCCGCTGGCGCCTCACCTTTATGGCGGCGGCTGGATTTATGGCCTCGATCACAACCAGGTTTCGATTGGCCTCATGACCGGACTCGAGTACACCGATCCGGCCACCGATCCGCACGATCTGTTTCAGCAGTTCAAAACCCATCCCTGGATGCGGCATTTGCTCGCTGGCGGTGAGATGCAAAAGTTTGGAGCCAAAACCACGCCCATGGGCGGCTGGCATGCGATCCCGCCCACCGCTGGCGACGGTTGGCTGGTCATTGGCGATGCCGCCGGGTTCGTCAACAGCCAGCGGCTCAAGGGCATTCATTTGGCGATCAAGAGCGGCATGCTCGCCGCCGAGAGCATTTTCGGCGCGATCACGGGTGAGGGACGGCTACAGGATTACCCGGATCGCATCGCCGCGAGTTGGATCCGGGAGGAGCTGTGGCCGGTGCGGAACTTCCACCAAGGCTTTGCGGACGGGCTGTTCCCGGGCCTGATGCACGCCGGCCTGCAGATGCTCACC
The DNA here is from genome assembly GCA_025451775.1 of Terriglobales bacterium. Classification (GTDB taxonomy): domain Bacteria; phylum Acidobacteriota; class Terriglobia; order Terriglobales; family SCQP01; genus SCQP01. Next base: position 401 of record JANWJU010000095.1, on the reverse strand, counting down.
CGCGGCCGCGGCCTGCACGCCCGCTACGAGGCCCAGCCCGGACATGAACGCATGCTGCCGGTCGCGCAACTCGGGCCCGCACCACCGCGAGCGGTCTCCGACAACGTGCTGACGTTCGACAAGGTGACGAATGTTTTCCACTCCGGCACGCGGCATGAGGAGGACCAGCCCAACCATCTGCTCATTGCCGATCTCGATATCTGCAACGGGCGATGCGTGCGGGAGTTCGGCAACCCGTGCCAGTTCTTCTGTCCGGCGCAGGTCTACGAAATGGTCTGCGGGGATGACGGCGCTCCGCGGCTGCACCTGAACCCGTCCAACTGCGTGCACTGCAAGACGTGCGACATCATGGATCCCTACCAGATCATCACCTGGGTGCCGCCGGAGGGTGGTGGGGGGCC
>JANWJU010000094.1 GCA_025451775.1 Terriglobales bacterium | reverse complement strand
GATGCCACGAGAAGAGCGGGCATCCCCTGCCGCCAATCGAAGCCCGCCCACAAGCGACCAACGGGAGCGACCCAGCAAAAAGTGGCGAGCCGCCCGAAGCGTGGCGGCGCTGCTGGGAGCCGTCTGCCTGAGCGCCGCCGGATGCGCGCGGGCGCGGGGCGCGCCGGCGGCGGAGGGCGCCAATCTTGCTTACGGTTTGGCGACCGCGGCGCCGGGCCGGTTGGTGCGTTCGTTACGGGTGGGCGGGACCACGGCGGCGGTGCACTCCTTCACGGTGCGCATTCCGCAGATTCCGGGGCAAAACAATCAGTTTGTGCTGTTGAGCATCGTGGCCAACGGCGCCACGGTGAAGGCGGGGGACATCCTGGCCCAGTTCGACGCCACGACGGAGAGCCAGAACGCCCTCGACGCCAAGGCCAAGCTGGATGACCTCACCCATCAGGTCGAGGATATGCGCGCGCAAAACCGCGCCAACGCCGAGAAGCGCGCCAGCGACCTGCAACAAGCCGAGGCTGACGAGGGCAAGGCGCAGTTGGAGTTGAAAAAGGCGCCGATCCTGAGTTCCATCGACGCCCAAACCGACCGTGTGAATCTGGAAGACGCGCAGGACCATGTGGCCGCGCTGAAAAAGGGAAACGGCTTCAACGCCGCCGCCGATGCCGCCGGCCTGCGCGTGCTGGAACTGAAGCGCGATCAGCAACAGGTGGAGTGGCAACGGGCGGAAAGCACGGTCGAGAAGCTGACCCTGCGGGCGCCGCTGGGCGGCATGGTGGGGCTGGTGCCGGTGTTCCGCGCCAACAGCGAAGGCCTGTCGCAGCCCGGCGATCAGCTCTACAGCGGGCAATCGCTGTTGCGGATTTTCAACCCGGGCGACATGGAGGTCCGCGTCCAGATCAATGAGGCCGATGGCGCCACGCTGACCGCTGGGCTGAAGGGCGTGCTGCACCTCGACGCCTATCCCGGCCTGCAATTGCCGGTGCATTTGGTGTCCGCCGGTCCGGTGGCGGTGGCCGCCGGATTGGCGATACCGATCCGGGCCTTTTCCGCGGTCTTTCACGTGGATGGGCGGGACCCGCGCCTGCTGCCGGATCTCTCGGCGGCGGTGGATTTGAAGCTCGAGAGCCCGCAACCGGAACCCCTGGTGCCGCGCGCGGCGGTGCATTTTAGCGCCCAGCAACCCTATGTGACGCTGCGCGATGGCAACGGCCACTGGGTGGAACAGCCGGTGGCGCTGGGTAACTTCGATGAACGGGACGTCGCGATCCTGGCCGGGGTGCGCGCCGGCCAGGAGGTGCGGGTGCCGCAGGGGGATATTGAAGGAGGAGGCAGTTGAGGCCGCGGCTCAAACTGGGGTTGGGGTTGGCCGTGGCCCTGGCGGCGGCCGCCATCGGAGCCCTCGGGGTGCGCTACTGGAACGCCGCCGCCGTGGCGCGCGCCGATGGCAAGATGACGACCGCGGTGGCGCAGCAGGGCGAGTTTCTGGTGACGGTCACGGTGCGCGGCAGTCTGGCGCCGCGGCGTTCGGTGGAACTCAATTCACCCGATGTCACCGGCTTGCAGATTACCTGGCTGGCGCCGCGGGGAACGGTGGTGCAGGCGCACTCGCCGGTGGCGCGCTTCGATTCCAGCACCTCCCGCCAGCAGCTCGATGCCAAGACCGCCGCCCTGCGCCAGGCCCAAGCTGCCCTGGATGAGGCGGAAGCCAACGCCCGCATCGCCCAGCAGCAGGATGCGCTTGACTTGGCGACCGATGAGAACGCGGTGCAATCGGCCCAACTGGACGCGGCCAAGGCGGAGGTGCTCAGCGTCATTGACGGCGCCGAAAGTCAATTGACTCTGGGCACGGCCCGCGAGACGCTCAAGGTCGAGCAGGCCACCATCCTGGCCCACCAGACCTCCAACGGCGCCAAGATCGCCTCTGCCCAGCGCTTGGCCGCGAAGGCGCAGGCCGACCTCGACTTGGTGCAACAGCAACTGCGCGAGATGGTGTTGACCACGCCGGTCACCGGCGTGGTCAACTACTTCACCAACTACTCGCAGGGCTTTACCAATGCTCAACCCTTCAAGGTGGGCGACAGCGTGTGGCCGAACGGCACCATCGCCGAGATACCGGATTTGAGCACCTTGGAGCTGTTGGCCAAAGTCTCGGAAGTGGACCGCGGCCGCGTGGCGCTGGGCGATACCGTGCGGGCGCACATGGACGCGCTGCCGGAGTTGACCATCACCGGCAAGATTGACGCCATGTCGGATCTGGCCGAGGCCGATTTCGGCTCGACCTTCCCGCCGCCGATGATCTTCCGCCTGCACGTGGGACTGCAGCACATCGATCCGCGCCTGCGGCCGGACATGAACGGCAGCGTGGACATTGTCACCCGGCGCCTCGCCAACACCATCTCGGTCCCGACCGCTGCCATCTTCACCGTGGCCGGCAAACCGGTGGTCTACATCGCTGGCCCCGGCGGGCGCTTCACCGCGGCGCCGATCACGGTGCTGGCACGCAATCCGGATAACGCCGCCGTGCAGGGTGTAGCCGCCGGCGCGCACGTGGCGCTGCAGCCACCGGGAGGGCAATAAGAGCCATGAGCGCCGCCGTTGATCTGACCCCGCCCAACGCTCCGCCGCCGCCGCGCCGCCCGCGCCCGCGTGGGCGGCGATGGACCCGTCTGGTCGCGGTGGCAGCCGTCAGCGCGGCGGTGTTGGCCGCCGCCGGCTGGGGACTGTGGCGGCTGCTGCAATCGCTGGAAGGGCCGGGGGCGGCCGTGGCCGTTCCCACCGCCGAGGTCAAGCAGGGTACGGTGCGGATGCAGGTGTACGCCAACGGCGCGCTGAAAGGCGGCCGGGCGGAGATGCTGACCGCACCCCCGGTGGCCGGCGGCCCGCTGAGCATCAAGTTCCTGCGCGCCGAAGGCGAGTTGGTGCACGCGGGCGAGGAGGTGGTGGCGTTCGACACCTCCACCCAGGAGTACAACCTGACGCAGGCGCAGGAAGCGCTGCAGCAGGCGCAACAGCAGGTGGCGCAGGCGCAAGCCACGGCCCGGGCGCAGGCCGCCGCCAACGCCTATCAACTGCAAAAAGCCGGCTTCGACGTGCAACGAGCCGAACTCCAGGTCCGCCGGAATCCCCTGCTGGCCTCCGTCGACGCGCAGAAGAACACGCTGGCGCTCGCCGCCGCGCGCGACCATTTGCAGCAGCTGCAGCAAGACGCCAGCAGCCAGGAGCAGGATTCCGCCGCCAGCATCGCGGTGCAGCAGACGGCGGAGCGCAAAGCCCAGGCCGACGCCGCCACCGCCGAACACAATATCGCTTCCATGACGCTGCGCGCCCAGCAGGATGGCTATGTGTCGATTCAGGACAACTTGTCCGCCGGCATCCTATACGTGGGCATGGTGCTGCCGCCGTTTCAGGCCGGCGACACGGCGCGTTCGGGACAGTCGGTCGCCGAGATTCCCGATCTCACCGGTTGGGAGGTGGACGTCGACGTGAGCGAGTTGGACGCGGGCCATTTGGCGGTGGGCGAGCCCGCCCGCATCCAGTTGGTCGCCTTTCCCGGACAGAATTTCGCCGGCGCGGTCGAGTCCATTGGCGCCACCAGCGGGCGGCCCTGGGCGCGTCAGACGGCGGTGGTGCTCAGCCTCCTGCATCCCACGCCGGCGCTGCGTCCGGGCCTGTCCGCCACCGCCATTATTACCACCGGCACGGTGACGCAGGCGCTCTGGGCGCCGAGTCAGGCGGTGTTTGACAATGGCGGCGCCAGCTTCGTCTACCAACGCGTGAAGGGCGGCTTCCAGAGCGGTTTCCAGCGCAGGCCGGTGACCGTGGTGGAACGTGGCGAGAGCCAAGTGGTGGTGCGCGGCGTTCCGGCGGGCGCGGTCATCGCGCTCGCCAACCCCGAGGCGCAGCCCACGGCGGCGGGCGCTGCCGCAGGCCGGGGAAGCGCCGGCGCCGCGGGCGCCTTGCCGGGAGGGCAACGATGACTGGCGCGGGCCCCAGCGCGGCGGTGCCGCGCGTCCCGCTGACGCGCAGGCCGGGCTGGGGACCCCGTCCGCCCCGGCCCAGCCTGCGCGCCCCCCGCGCGATGAGGCCACGATGAGTGAACTGCAGCGGCTGGCCACCGATTTCGGCCTGGCGGCGCAGAACCTGCGCGCCCAGAAGACGCGTACCCTGCTGACCGCGCTGGGCATGGTCTTCGGCGTGGGCGCGGTGATCGCCATGCTCGCCATCGGGGCGGGCGCGCGCCAGCAATCGCTGGGCCTGATCGAGCAATTGGGGGTGCGCAACCTGATGGTCGATTCCATCCCTCCTGGGAGCCCGCAGCAGTTGCAGCAGCGCCGCATGACTTCGCCGGGGCTGACCGCCCGCGACGTGCGCATCCTGCAGGCCAACCTCGCCGGCCTGGAGCATCTCTCGCCCCGGCGCTATCTGCACCCTTCCCACGTGCTCCCCACCCCGGCGCACGAAATGCCCGATCTGTTTGGCGTCGATCCCAGCTATGCCGCCATTCACCATTTTCAAGAGCTGGAGGGCGCCTTCTTTGACGCGCTCGACAACGCCGCCAGCGCGCCGGTGTGCGTGCTGGGGGTGAGCGCCAAGGTCAACCTGTTCGGCTACCAGCCCGCGCTGGGCAGCGATATCAAGGTCAACGACGTCTGGCTGCGGGTGGTGGGCGTGCTGGCGCAGCAGGCCGGCGCCAGCAACGGCGGCGGCGCCGCCCGCGATTGGAATGACGTCATCTACGTGCCGCTGAATACCTTCCAGTACCGCTTTTACGACAACAGTTTCAGCCAGAAAGACGACCTCGACGGCATCGACATGAGCCTCAAGCCGGGCGTCAACAGCCTCGAGGCGGCGCAGGTGGTGACCGCCATCCTCAACACCACCCACCACAACACCCCCGACTTCACCGTCACCGTGCCCGCCGGGCTGCTGGCCGAGCAGCAGCAGACGCAGCGCATCTTCACCCTGGTGATGGTGGCCATCGCCGCCATCTCGCTGCTGGTGGGCGGCATCGGGATCATGAACATCGTGCTGGCCACGGTGCTGGAGCGCACGCGCGAGATCGGCGTGCGGCGGGCGGTGGGGGCGCGGCGGGGCGATATTCTGCGGCTGTTTCTCACCGAGGCGATGTTGATCTCGATTGCGGGCGGCACTCTGGGCATTGTCTTCGGCTGCGTCCTGTCCTGGACCATTGCCGTCACCGCCGGCTGGACCACGATCGTCAGTCCGGGGTCGATCGCGGTGGCGTTCGGGGTGTCGGCCGCGGTGGGGGTGCTGTTTGGCATTTATC
>JANWJU010000093.1 GCA_025451775.1 Terriglobales bacterium | reverse complement strand
GGGCCAGATGCGCATGCTCCTCAACAACCATTTCGTCTTTGAAATGGGCACACTCGATCAAGGCTACTGGCCCGCCGGCGTCTACACCGCCCCCACCGACGCCGCCCTGCGCTACGACATCGCCATCACCAAGCAGCTGGGCTTCAACCTGATCCGCAAGCACGCCAAGGTCGAGCCCCCGCGTTGGTATTATTGGGCCGATAAGCTGGGCATCCTGGTCTGGCAGGACATGCCGCAGATGTTCCTCGCCAAGGGCCAAACCCTCACCCCCGCAGCCTCGGCCGAGTTCGAAAAGGAGTGGCGCGCCGAGATTGCCGAGTTCTACAACCACCCCTCGATCATCGTCTGGACCACCTTCAACGAAGGCTGGGGCCAGCACGACACCGCCGCCCTCGTCGCTCTGACCAAGCAGCTCGACCCCAGCCGCCTGGTCAACGACGCCAGCGGCTGGACGGATATGGGCGTGGGCGACCTTCAAGACACGCACGCCTACCCCGGCCCGGGCGACAAGCCTCCCGCCACTGACCGCGCCACCGTCGACGGCGAGTTTGGCGGCGTCACCATGGCCGTCGCAGGCCACATGTGGACCACGCAAAAACTCAAAGGCTACGGCGCCGTGCTGCACGACTCCCGCCTGGTCACCAGCCGCTATCAGGATCTACTCAAGAAAATCGCCGCCCTGCGCACCAGCGACAACCTCAGCGCCGCCGTCTACACCCAGATCACCGACGTGGAACAGGAGATCAACGGCCTGCTCACCTACGACCGCGCCGTCATCAAGCCCAACCTCGCCGCCATTCGCGCTGCCAACCTCGCGGTTCGCCGCGGCCCATAGGGCGCTGCGGAGACCGGAACGAGCGCCGACTTGACCCGCAACGCCGGGCGTGGGACGCTGGAGCCATGATGCGCGCAGCCGAGCGGATTCTTGCAGAATTCGAGGCGCTTCCGGATCAAGAGCGTTCCGAACTCGTGGCTGAAATCGCACGCCGCGTCGCGCACGCCCCCCACGATGTGCCCTCCGACGAGGACTTGATCGCCGCCGCCGACGAGCTTTTCGGCGATCTCGATCACCGCGAGCGATCCTGATGGCCGCCGTCCGGCGCGGCGAAGTATGGCTGGTGGACCTCGGCATGACGGCCAAGGTTCGGCCCGCTCTTGTCATCAGCGTTCCTGCCCGCGACCAAGATCGCGCACTCGTGACTCTGGTTCCTCATACCACCAGCCCACGGCAATCTCGATTCGAGGCTTCGGTATCGGTGCCCTTTCTTCGAGCCGGCGTCTTCGATGCGCAAAACCTGATCACCATTCCGCACGCCAAGCTGATCCGGTCGCTTGGAGTGCTCAGTTCGGCGCAGTTCGCCGCTGTCGAACGCGCCGTGCAGCTTTGGCTCGGGATATCCTCCAACGAACCAGCCACCTGACGGCCGGCAGGACGGCTCTCAAGGCACGCCGGCGGCGGTTTGCCACCGGCCCCGAGCTCGCGGCGCTGGTATAATCACCCGGAGACGCCCAATGCCGGAGAGGTGGCCGAGTGGCTGAAGGCGGCGGTTTGCTAAACCGTTGTACGGTCAAAAGCTGTACCGGGGGTTCGAATCCCCCCCTCTCCGCCAGTTTTTGCCGCTACGCGGCAAAAACTGCCCTGCGTAGCTCCGCAGGAGCGGAGCAGGGCCGCCAGACGCCGGCTCTGATGTTCGCCCCTCTCCGGGTCCCGGCCCGCCCCCGTTGTTGATCAAGAGCCAGACCCCGTGATTTTCACTCGCGGCGCGAATTGAGCGTTGCCCCGATGTATTCTACGAGGCCGAGGCGAATCTGGCGTTCACCGGACGGGAGTTTGAGAGCGGGGCTTCCTATTGGGATCTACCCCAGATTGATGACGACAAGCTCTTCTTGATCGGCGAAGTCGACGGCGCCGACCTGGATGGAGTGGGTCCGCGCGCCGCGCGCTTCGATCTGCTCGATCGCACGGCGGTAGGCGAAAGCAGCGCGCCCAACGCCCGCGCTGGGTCAGCGAACGCAATCGCTCCGTCTGGATCCTTAGGCGCGTCTTGGATGTAGAGCTGATACCAAAGCGGCCGGTCTGTGCAATCGGCTGCATACTCGTTGACTCGCGAAATGAGCAAAGCCCTTTGCTTTGTTGGTGGACCAAAGTGGCATTCCAAGTGCATTCGATCCGCCGTGCCTAACTTTTAGGTAGGAGGACGACCTTGCGCCTTGGCTCCCATCCGCTCGTCTTTTCCGCCGCACTCGCGGTGGCTTTGTTGGCATTCACGCCACGGGCTCACGCCGACCCCATCGGCTACCAGTACATCTTCAGCGGAGCTAGCCCGCTCAACTATGCCCCCGTGCCCAGCATCACCGGGTCTTTCACCGTTTCGGCATCGCTCGCCGGCTTCAAGGACTACAACGCCACCTACTCGACCACCATGCCGGTTGCGCTTGGCGGGGGCATTAACCTCATTGACTTCTCGTTTTCGGACGGCACCACGACCTTCACCAAGCTGAACAGCTACGTAACCGGCGTGGACCTGCAAACCAACGCGAGCGGCGGAATATCCTATTACCTAATTGAATTCGACTCCCAGTCCGACCTAGGGGGTGAGGGCCCATTACTGAATCTCAGCAATGAAGATGGCCCGTACGGCAGCTTTGGGAGGGAACCGACCGTGCTGCAGGACGGAACTGTCTATTACGACTCCTACGATTCCTTTAGCGGCCCCATCCCGGTTGTGACGCCCGAGCCCAGTTCCTGGGCGCTGCTGGGCACCGGCGCGCTGGGACTGCTCGGCTTGGCGTGGTACACGGATCGACGCCGGAAGGCGGCGCCAGCCATGCCTTGACGCCTGTTGTCTTAAGTGACAACAGGCGACCCGTTCTCCTGCTCGCTTTTGCTCCAAGCGACCAGCGGGAGCGACCCAGCGAAAAGTGGCGAGCCGCTCGCCGGGTGATTTACATGTCGGCCGGGGTCCTGCCCCGCTCGATCGCCTTGGCGTCGTCGAGATGCTTCTGGAGCACGGGAATCGTGTCTTGCGCGTAGGACTTGATCGCGGGGTTGGTGGCGTCGTCGGCTTCCTTCTTGAACGTGGCGATGGCCTTGGTGTGGCCGGCGATCATATCCTGAATGAAGCGGCGGTCGAAGGCTTTGCCCGTGAGTTTGTTCATGGGGCCGATGACAGCCCTATTGTTTTGCGAATCGATGGCGCCGGGTACGGTGACGTTGGCCTGCGCGGCAAGACTCCAGAGTTTTTGGTAGCTGGCGGTGTGATCGGTCTCGAGCATGTGGCCGTAGTCCTTGACCGCCTGGGACGCAGCCGCGCTTTGCGCCAGCTGCCCGAGGTTCGCTTCGACCATGTCGGTTTGGGCGGCGAGAGTGACGAACTGCTGGTCGGACATTGGGGCAGCCTTTTTCTGCGCCAGTACGGGGATCGAACAGAGAGCCAGGCAACACACAGTCGAGAGAACTCGTTTCATTGCAACTCCTCCAGATAAAGTTAGATGCACACATCTTGGATGCGGAACTGTCAATTGGTGGCGGGCTTCATGCCCGAGCGCTGGCAAGGCGCCACTGCGACCTCCCAGTTGGCTCCCTCCCACTTGTCCGCGTGAATCCAGTAGAACGTAAACGCGACCGTTGCGCCGGCCGCTAATTTCTGCGTTGGCAGGTCGGTGTAATGCAGCCCCAGCGCGGAGTCCGCCGTGTGGGCGTCGTGAACCGTCTTCCACTGATCCGCGCTCCAACGGACCATCGCCGGCGCCAGAAGCGCAATCCGCAGGCTCGTGCCTTGCACAAGATGTTTGGCCACGTGGTTGAAGCGCCAGATGGTCAACAAAGCCTCGGCCGGCGCGGACTGATAGCGCTTCACGGTTTGCGGCGGGGTATCGAAAACGTGGTGATCGCGCAGCGAGCGCGCCAGCTTGACATATTCTCCATGGGCCCAGACCAGAGGCATCCCCGACCCGGACGGGTGGCCGTTAAACAGCTCCCGCTGCGCGATATCGGGCGCGTCCCAAATCTGCTCCGGAATCAGTCCGCCGGCGCTCGTTTGCTTCGCCATGACAGCAAGCAGCCGGCTGGCCTCGGCATCGTCGCCGCGGGCGATTTCAAAGTGGGCCCGCTCACCGCTCAGCAGCGGCCATCCGCGCCCGGTGCCCACCCCGAGAAAGGGGCCACCGTCGCTCGTTTCTCCATAGCCATCCATGGTGTAGCGATGCCACACCGGACCCGTCGCCACTTCGGTCTTGAGCGTGGCGTCGATCACTTTGACGGTGGCAAGGATGCGTGGGTCCTTCGCCGCGCGCAGGCCAAAGCGCACCAGCCCCAGGGCGTCGGGGCTGACCACCGACGCTGCCGGCGGCGGCGCCTCCCCCGCCGGCCGATTCTTGAGCTTCAAACGCACATTCAGGATCGATCCGGTTTCCAGCACATGCGGGGGCGCGAGACGCACGTAATAGCCCGGGACGCCGTTTTCGCGGGCCAGTGGGGTGCCGGCCGCGTACGTCCACTGATCGATGTTGGCGTTCCAGGTGTCGGCGGTCTGGCGCAGGAATTCGCCGGCGTTGGCTTCGCCGGCGGTGTCGGCAAAGTCGGCGGCGGCGAGCAGAGCGGCGACTTCGACCGCCATGGTGTAAGTCGAATAGCCGGCGTTTTCTTCCCAGCGGTCCTGCTCGGATCCGGGTCCATGACGGACCAGAAATCCCGCCGCCGCGCGTACGGTTGGCCACGGATCGAGAGCGGACAACTCTCCCGCGCGGCGTAGCAGATCCGCCAGTAGGATGACGAATCCGGTGCCATCCATTTGAATCCCGTTCCAGCAGCGGGTGCCATCCAGCCACATGTTCTGCGGCCAATGGCCGTCCAGCTCTTGCGTGCTCATTAAGTATGAAAGCGTTCGCCGGGCGCTGCCCGGGTCTCCAGCCGCCAGCAGGCCGCCGGCCGACTGGACCAGATCCCGCGGCCAGACCACGTGATAGCCGGTGACGTCGCGATCGCCCTTGGACGCCCCCCAGGGAATGGACAAGCTCGCGATCATGCCACCCGGGAACCGTTTCGATTCGTGCGTTCTCAGCACCGCGGTGCTGACCCGATAGGGATCGAAGCCCTGATGCGTGGTCCCTCCCAGGTCCAGAAGTGACGATTGCACCTGCCGCCATCCCTCGGCATAGCACTTGACCAGGTCGCCGGTGGTTCGGTGCAGCGTGGCTCGGACGCGCTGACCAGCCTCGGCGGCGCAATTGCCAAATCCGAGCGCGAGGCGAAAGTCGCCCCCGCAACCGCGGAGATCGATCTCCGCCGTCAAGGCGATATTTCCGTCCATCGCCCGCGTATAGAACCAGGTCATTCGCCGGTGTTCGTGAATGTCGGTCCAGCCGTCGCTCGTGCCGACGTAGCCACAACTTCTTCCCAGGAACGGGATGGAGCAGGCGAGCGCAAGGCAGATGTCGCCGCGTTGCGCAAAAAGCATGGGAACGCCCTTGTAATCGCCCAGCCAGCCATCGTTGCCCTGGCCTTGGTCGTGAACGTGGGGCGCCAGCAGCACGTACACGTGGTATTGAGCGAGCCCGCCCTGCAGGGCTTTGAAGTGAATCTCTTGCAGCAAGACCTCGCGCTGGGTATCGGTCACCACCGTTTTTTCGATGGCATAGCGCTTGCGCTGGCACGTGTTGGTTAAGCGATATCCCGGGACTCCTTGCGCGAACGGCGCCAGCGCGTGATCGGTGTCCCGCTTTTCTTCGGAAAAGAACCCGTCCTCACCCGTAACCAATAACCCAAAGTCGCGAGTGTCCGCCTGATCGAGGTCGGGGTAGTAGACTTCGTTGACGATGCCGTGGGATACGGTAAACCAGAGGCGGCTTTGTTCACTGACGGCGGTGCCAACTCCGCTTTTGCTGCTCGATGTCCAGCGCGCCGGTATGCCGGGATGGCCTGGCGCCATGGGGGCGCTTGCGTTCTGCACGCTCATGTCACAAATTCGCTTTCTCGGGTGTGGTGGCTCGCCACGTTTCGCCCGGAAGTCGCCTCACACCCTGATTCTCGAGGCATTCGAGACGAACGGGCCGTTCACTTTTGCACGCCTCCCGTGCGGGCATCACGGGAGCCGCCCAGCGAAAAGTGGCGAGCCACGCCCCTTACCGGGGTTTTGGCATCTAACCGTGGTATGCGTACCAATAACCACAAGCGCCCTGATCCAGATGCGGCGGGCCAAGCCGGCGACGACCAAGGCTTGTCGCACACCGGACCGAGCTCGGAGAGCGTTGCCGAGCTGGCTGACGAGGGCCAAGCCTTCGAGGCTCAAGCCGTGAGCGGCGTCGAGGACGCGGCGGATCCGGATGTGGCCGAAATCACCACCCGCGAAGTCCTCGAGGACGATGTCCCGGTCGAGTACCTCGAGGATCGGGGCTGAAGCACCCACCGGCAATTCCACGCGGCACACCGGTGGAGGCCGCTCATGACGCTTGCATCCGCGTCGAAAAGATAGCTTAGCGATCGAACCGCGCTGGCGGAGATCGAGGGAGAGATGATATGGCTACCAAGGAAAAAGCGTTCAAGACCATCCCGGTTGGCACGAAGGTTTCATGGCATTACCGCAGTGCCATCGGCCATGGCGCCGTCACCGGCATTTACAAGATGGGCACCAGCGCGGATGGCACGATGTATAGCGTGCGCGAGACTGACCACCACCCGGGCGAACCAGCCATCGTGCACCATTCAGGCAGGGCGCTCAGCCGCGCATGAGCTGGCCCCGCGCTCACGGCGAGCGTTTGCCGGGAGGCGCCTGAATCCATCTGTACCAATTCGAACAGCACCGCCGCCGCCTCCTCCGCGATAATACGGGAACTCGGGAGGACCGCCATGCCAGTGATGGGAAATAGCCAGGAACGCAGCCATTGCCTCACTTCGGCCGGTCTCCGCCCCTCATGAACAAGCCACTCGGAATCGTGCTCTGCGTCCTCGGCGTTTTCGGCCTGATCTGGGGAGGCTTTACCTACCACACTCAGCAGACGGTGTTCTCCATCGGCTCGCTCCACGCGACCCGCGAAGCGGCGCACAGGGTGTTGTTGCCTCCCGTCGTGGGCGCGCTGGCGCTGATCGCCGGCGTCTTCGTTTTAGCGGCCGGCCGCGGAAAGAGTGCCTAATTTATGTTGCTCCTCATCATTATCCTCATCCTGCTCTTCGGTACCGGCGGAGGCTACTACGGCCACAGCCGCTGGGGCCGTAACGGCGGCTTTGGCGTCGGCCTCGGCACAATCCTGGTCATTATCCTCATCGTTTACCTGGTCGGCGGCATTCGCTAATAGCCGCGTCCGCCGGCGCCCGCCGCGGAGTCAAAATAGGCAACGAAACAATGTCCAGCGGCGCGAGCCCGGGCGGCGCGCAGGGCATTGCGCGCGTCGCAGTCGAGCGCGCCCAAGGCCGGCAGCCCTCATCGGTTATCGCAGGCAAGTGGCTCGCCACTTTTCGCTGGGTCGCTCCCGCTGGTCGCGTGAGGGCGGACTTCGATTGGGGACAGGGGATGCCCGCACTGCTCGTGGCATCTCCCAGCTGCCTCCATTCGTCAGATCGATATCAGCGACGGATAAATTACATCCTTGTCACCGGCAATTTCTGGCTTCGGCGCGCAGTTCTCATGAAAGGTATGCCCTTCGTGGAAAATCGAGGGTTGACCCTCGCGCATGGGCAAATGGCATTTGGGGCAGGGTGGATGCGAGGCGGCGTCTTTATCGTATGTCATGGCTCCATCATGGCGGCGGCGCGCGCCGCGGCGCTGCCCAGGATTGCACACCTGGGGGTGTGCGCCGATTTAACCCAGGTGGCTTCTAGGGCGTGGGCGGGCCAAGGCTTGCGGGCGGCGAAGCGGACCATCACCGCCTTCACCCCCCACTCCGTCGGCTCCTCGGCTTCCTGGTCGTGCAGAACGGCGAAGCCGGCGAAGGGAACGGCCAGGTCGCGCCGGTCCATGAACGTGTAGTCCAGCTTGCCGTCGGGCGAGACCGTGCCGGGCTGGTGCACGGACACGTCCTGCACGATGGCCATGCCGCCCGGCTCCTGCCCAGACCCAAAAACCCGGCACCAGCGCCAGCACGCACGCCGCGATCAACCATCGCGTGCTGCTTCGCATGCCAACATTATCACCCGGCTGCCCCAGCGTTAATCCGCCAAGCGTTGGTGTAGGAAGCGCAGCGTGCGCGCCCAAGCGTCGGCGTAGGCGGCCTTGCCTTCCGGAGTGGTCACGTGGGCGAAGGCGTGGGGCATGCCGGGATAAATCTTGATATCCACGCTGCGGCCCGCGGACTGCAGCGCGGCGGTGAACTGTTGCACGCCAGCGGCCGGGATGCTTTGGTCGGCGCCGCCGAAGCTACCCAGGACAGGAACGCGGAGCTTGGCAATGTAGGCGGGGCGCTCCGGTACCGCCGGCAGTGGACCATAAAAAATGGCCACACCGCGCAAACCGGGCTGCATCGCCGCCAGACTCCAGGTCAGGCCGCCGCCAAAACACCAGCCCAGCGCACCGATGCGGTCCGCTTCGACGTCCTTGCGGCCGCGCAGGTAGGCGTAGGCGGCGTTGAGCTCGTCCAGCCCTTGCGTGCGGTTGAAGGCACGCGTCAGCGCCATGGCCTGCGGCGCCGTCTCCGCCACCTTGCCGTGGTAGAGATCGGGCGCGAGGGCCACGTAGCCCTGCGCCGCCAGCGTGTCGGCCTGCTGCTTGAGCCAGGGATTCAGGCCCCACCATTCCTGAATCACGATGACGGCGGGATGCTTGCCGGGCGTGCTGGGCAGTGCGAGGTAGCCCTGCGCCGAGCCAAGGGCCACCATCTGCTGCGCCGCCAGCGGCAGCGCCAGAAGCGAAACCAAACCCGCCAAAATGAGCCGAAGCAGTGTTCCCGTCATCGTCACAGTCATCGTCCCAGTCATCGTTCGCGTCGTCGTTCGCGTCATGCCGAAATCCTCCAGCGCAGTATACGACCCAGCTCGGTAAATCGCCGCACGGTTCCGGGCACATCGGGGAGCACGTGGCTGTGGTATGATCCGCCGTGAATCGCCGGAGTGATGCGCCGGCCGGGAAGGGTGTCTTTTTTTATGGATCTTCGCCGCAGCTTGACCAGTTTTGCTTCTACCGCCGCCTTCGGCGCGCTCGTCCTGTTCGCCGCCGGTGGGGCTCGCGCGCAAGCTCCCGCCGCGCCGGCCGCTCCTGGCGATGCCGCCGCCGCGCCCGCGCGGGACCTGCCGCTGTGGGCTTACCCGGTGGCGCCCGCGACCGGCCGCCGCGGGCCTGGGCGCCCCGGGGGCCGCGGATTTGCCCCCGGCGGCCGTGGACCGGGCGCGCCGGGTGGTAACGCTGGCAATGCCGCCGCGGCCGCCGATACCGGCCCCAAGGAGCACGTCCCCGGCAGCAGCGCGGGCTACTCCAAGGCCTATATCGCCAACCTGTACACCGTCCCCGACTGGTTCCCCAGCTCCCATCCGCCCATGCCCGCCGTCGTCGCCACTGGCGACCGCGCCAACGGCGTCGCCGCTTGCGGCTACTGCCACCTCCCCACCGGCGCCGGACGCCCCGAAAACGAGAGCGTTGCTGGCCTGCCCAAGGCCTACATCCTGGAACAGCTCGACGCCTTCCGCAGCGGTGACCGCCATAGCTCCTCGCCCCGCATGGGCTCGGTCAGCTTCATGGTTCGCGTCGCCAAGGGCCTCACCCCCGACGAGATGCAGCAGGCTGCCGACTACTTCTCCTCCCTCAAACTACCCGAGGACTGGATTCAGGTGAAGGAAGCCGCGACCGTCCCCGTCACCCGTGCCCAGGGCGGCATGATGGTGGCCGTGCCTGACGGCGGCACCGAGCCCATCGGCGACCGCGTCATCGAGGTCTCCGTCGATCAGGCGCGCACCGAACTGCGCGACACCACCTCCGGCTTCATCGCTTACGTGCCGCCCGGCAGCATCGCGCGCGGCAAGGAGATCGTCACCACCGGCAAGGACGCCAGCGGCAACGTCCTCTCCCCCATGGCCTGCACCATGTGCCACGGCCAGGACCTGCACGGCATGGCCAATATTCCCGGCATCGCCGGCCGCTCCCCCAGTCAGATGGCGCGCGAGATCATCGACATCCAAACCGGCGCCCGCAAGGGCGGCCAGGTCGCCCTCATGGAAGCGCCCGTCAAGAACCTCACCGACGCCCAGATCGTCGATGTCGTCGCCTACTTGGCGTCGCAAAAACCCTAAGTGAAGTCCTCCTAGAAGCGCCCGCTGGCCGCGCCCGAACGCGCGGCCAGCATTTTTTGCGCTTCAATCGCCGCCCCGCGCGCCCCCGCCGTGTCGCCGTGGGGCATGAGGTGCAGGGGAATGCCCGCCTGCTCGGTGCGCTGCGTGGGCATGCCGGCGTGGATCTCGTTCATGAACCAGCGCTGGAATGCCGCGCCGGTCTCGATCGCCCCGCCGCCGACGATGAGGGCATCGGGATCGAAGGTGTTGACCATGGCGTCGAAGAACAGCCCCAGCGCCTGCGCCTGCACCCGGAACACCTCCCGGCACAGCCGGTCGCCCTGCTCCGCCAACCCACGCACCTGCTTGGCGGCCTTGTTCATCTGTCCCGCCCGCGCCAGCGCGTGCAGCGGATGACCGGGATCCCGCGCCAGAAAATGCGGCAATAAATTGTTCTGGATGGCGGTCAGCGAGCACAGCGATTCCAGATCGCCCACGCGTCCGCAGTTGCACCGCGGCTGCATGCCTTCGATCTCCGGGATGGCGCAGTAGGCGATGTACACGTGCCCCAACTCGCCGCCAAACCCCAGCCGGCCCTTAACCACGTTGCCGTCGACGATGACGCCCCCGCCCAGCCCCGTGCCCACGATGGCCGAGATCGAGGTCTCCCGGCCGGAAGGACCGAACAACGACGCGTGCCCCCACAGCGCCGCCGCGTTGCCGTCGTTCAGGTAGGCGACGGGAATGCCCAGCCGCTGCTCCAGGCCAGCGCGGATATCGTACCCAGCCCACGCCGCGTGTTTAAAGTTGGTCCCGCCCTCGCGGCTGAACACCCCCGCCGCGCTCGCCGGCCCGGGCGTGTCCAATCCGGCGGCGACGATGTCGCTGAGCGGCACCCCGGCGCGCTCGGCGGCCAACTTGAGCCCCTCGACGATCTGCGTCAAGCAGATCTCGGGGCCTTCGATCGAGCGTGCCGGATGTTCGCACAGCTCCGCGATCAGAAATGCGCCACGCTCATCAAGCAGGGTGTAGTTGATGGCGGTGCCGCCAAGGTCGATGCCAGCTACGAGTTGCACGGACTATTATAGGCGCGGGCAGCGATTTGATTGAACGCGGGCGCTCGGCGCGTCGCGGGGGTGCGCCCCGCTCCTGCACCGCGCGCGCATCCTGACCGCCGGCGCTCCGCCGCCCGCGTATGCTCGCAGCGGCGTGGGGCCCCCGTGCCCCACGCCGCTGTGTTGACTAGCAACTAGCAACTAGCAACTTCTTATCCCCTCTTGCCCGCCTCGTAGCGGCGCCCGACCTCGTCCCAGTTCACCGCGTTCCACCAGGCGGTGAGGTAGTCGCCGCGGCGGTTCTGGTACTTCAGGTAATAGGCGTGCTCCCACACGTCGTTGCCCATCACCGGATACAGACCGTCCATGATCGGGCTGTCCTGATTGGCGGTCGAGAGCACCTCGAGCTGGCCCTTCTTCAGCACCAGCCACGCCCATCCGGAACCAAACCGCTTCAGGCCGGCGTCGTTGAACTTCGCCTTGAAGCCGTCCAGACCGCCAAACGTCTTGTCGATATCCTGCGCCAGCGCCCCCGACGGCGCGCCGCCGCCCGCGGGCTTCATGATCTTCCAGAACATGCTGTGGTTCGAGTGCCCGCCGGCGTTGTTGCGCACCGCCGTGCGGATCGCCTCCGGCACCTTGGTCTGCACCGCGCGCAGCAGGTCGTCCAGCGGCAACGCCGCCAAATCGGCGTGCTCTTTGAGGGCGGCATTCAGGTTGTTGACGTAGGCGGCGTGGTGTTTCTCGTGATGCAGGTGCATCGTCGCCTCGTCGATCACAGGTTCCAGGGCGTTGTACGCGTACGGCAGCGGTGGAAGTTCAAAAGCCATGTTGACGGTCTCCTCCGGTGGATTGATCCACTACAAGTGTACCGCCCCAACCGGGTGCAATGTGCAGCAACGCCAGAGCAGGCCAGCAGTTTCGCCGGTTGTACGCAGGGTTTTGCACAGACTTTTTCACAAACCTGTGGATCACACCACCTCGGCCGGGCGCACGGTCCGCACCGCCCCTGGCCGCAGCGAGCCCAACTCCAATTTTCCAATACGGACCCGCACCAGTTGCATGACCTCATGGCCGAGGGCGGCGATCATGCGCCGGATTTGGCGGTTCTTGCCCTCGTGAATCTCCAACTCGATCCAGCAGTAGCGTGCGTTGGCGCGCAGCCAGGTGACAGTGGCGGCCGCGGTGCGCTCGTCGCGGCCGATCTCGATTCCCTGGCGCAAGCAGTCCAGGTGGCTCTCGCGCAGCGGCGGCTGCACCTTGACCCGGTACACTTTGCCCACGTGCAGCGCGGGGTTGGCGATGCGTTCGGCGAAAATGCTGTCATTGGTCAGCAACAGCAGGCCGCTGGTGTCCCGGTCCAGCCGCCCCACCGGGAAGACCCAGGGGGCTTGCTCACCCAACAAATCGTAGATGGTCTTCCGCCCCTCCGGATCGCCGTGGCTGGTGATGTAGCCCACCGGCTTGTGCAGCGCCAAATAGAGCGGCTGGGGGCGTTGAAGGGCCTGCCCATCCAACGCCACCTGCTGCCGCGCCGGCGTCACCCACGTCTGCGGATCGCGGCACGTCCGCCCATCGATCGTGACCCGCCCCGCGGCGATGAGATCCGCCGCCACCGTGCGTGAAGCCACGCCCGCGCGCGACAAGGCGCGGTCCAGCGTCATCTCCGGCTTGTCGGCGCGTGCGGCTTTGTGGGCGACCGGAGGCTTGCTGGCCGGCCGTTGATGTTTGCGGATCACCCCTTAGTTTAGCTGCTCACCGAGTAAGGGCCGTTCTGCTACGCTCGGCCACCGTGGGGGCCCGGCGTTTTATTTGGTCCGGGGCGCCAGCACAGTGGCGTCCCGCCGCGTGTCCAAACTGCGCCGGATCGCTGAGTTGATGGCCGAGTAGGCTTCCGTGGCGTGGTGTTGGAACCACGTCACCACTTGCCTCCCCCCGGGATCATCGCAACGGTGGATGGAGTGATCCTCCGGATGCACGGTCGAGTCCACCACCACCAGCACATCGCCGGCGCGCAGCGTACGCGCCTCCCGCACGACCTGCCGCACCGCCACGTTAAACACGAACGCGTGCGCCGCTGGCCCCACCCCCGGGATAGCCGACTGGCAGAACGGACAAAGAAACGTGGCCATGGTACACGAGACGAGCGACGGAACTGGCGATGCAGCGTTCGCCCGGCCCGCCCTCATTCTACGCCCGTCTCGGCATAGGCATCACGCGCCGCCAGCAATAGCGCCTCCGCCCACTGCCGGCCGCGCCGCCGCGCTTTCAATAGCTCCATGACCTGCTTGGCCACCGTCTCTGGGGGCCGCGCCAGCGCATGCGCCAACAGGTTCACATCCCACGGCAGCGCCCGGCGCGGGAGCGGGGCGAAGGGAGTGCCCGCGTTATTTATAAATACTGATTTGCCGCCGGGGCGGGTCGAGCTTGACGTGGACCGTTTCGTCGGCATGCTCCATGATAAACGCCTGCCCATAGGTCTGGTAGCCGTGGGCGATCACCTGCACCAGCACCTCACCGGGAGCGAAACCTTGCACCGCCACGTTGCCCTTACTGTCGGTGTGCAGTTCGACCTGGAACGGATCCTTGGACATGCGGCCGCTGTCGACCGACGCCTGCTTGAGCACCACACCGGCGCCCGGCACTGGCGCCCCGGCGGTGTCCTTCACTTGGACGGTGACCCGGATCGAGCTAACGGGATTTTTTTCGGACCTCTTTTGTGTCCCGGCTTGTTGCGCCCCGGCGAGCAGCGTCACCGCCGCCAGCAGAACGCCCGCTGCGGCCCAGCGTGCCCATTGTGCCGCCGATTTTGGCCTCATGGCTCCAGCTTAGCGCAGCCTCCCCTGCTCGCGCCAGCACCGCCGTGCGCAGCGCCGGATGCCCTTCCAAGCACGGCGCCAGCGCCATCTCGATTCCGGGATGCCTCTGCCGCTCCGCCGCGACCAACTCCGGCAAGTCGCGGGTCACGTGCAGGCCCGGCGCTAAAAAATACGGCACCACCGCCAGCCGCCGCACGCCCGCCGCGGCTGCGGCCCCCACTACCTCGCTCAGACTGGGGCGCACCGGGGGCAGGTAGGCGGCGCGGCTGAACTGTCCGGGCGCCGCCAGCGACCGCGCCAGTTGATCCACGCCCGTCTGCCAGCCCGGCAGCGGTGAGCCATGCGCCATTAAAATCAGACCGGGCAGCGCGGTCGTCGTCGCCGGCGAACTCCGCGCCCCGCTCCGCCGCCAGCGCGCCGGCAGTCCCGCCACCGCACCCACGATCACCAGCGCCGGGGACTGCATGGCGGCCCGCCGCACTTTGGCGGCGATGCCGGCCAGCGTGGCCGTGACCATGCGTTCGCCCGGCAGCGTCCCGCGCTCGATGACCGTGGCGGGAGTGGTGCGCGGCCAGCCCCGGGCGATGAGTGCCGTGGCGCTCTCCGCCAGCCGCTCCAGCCCCATGAAGACCACCAGCGTCTCGCCGTTGGGATTCAGGGCCGCCGCCGCCAACCCGGTGTGTCCGGCCAAAAACCGCACCCCCGAACTCAGCCCCCGGTGCGTCAGCGGAATCCCGGCCGCCGCGGCCACGCCCGTGCCCGCACTCACCCCCGGCACCACCTCCCACGCCACCCCCGCCCGTGCCAGCGCCTCGATCTCTTCCCCGCCCCGTCCGAAGATGAGCGGATCGCCGCCTTTCAGCCGCACCACGCACAACCCGCGCTGGGCGCGCTCGATCATCCAGGCGGCAATTTCGGCTTGCGGCAGGGCGTGATGGCGGGCGCGTTTGCCCACGTAGCAGCGTTCCGCCCGCGCTGGCGCCCAATCGAGCAGCGCCGGGTTCGCCAACTCGTCATAGAGCACGGCGTCGGCCTGCCCCAGCACGCGCTTTCCCTTAAGCGTGAGCAGTTCCGGATCGCCGGGTCCGGCGCCCACCAAGTAGACCATGGCCCCTAAACGATCTCGCCTATGGGCACAAAGTCGTCGTGCCCGCGGACGGGCATCTCCGCCGCCGGCAGCGTGCCCAGCACCTTCTCGAGTTCGGCCGTGCCCTGACGTTCTACAAAATCGCGGAAGATCTCCCCCTCGAGCCGCTGCGCCTGGAAGTGCCGGAACAGCGATTCCAGCCGATCGGGCAACTCCGTCGCCAGCACCCGCCCCAGGGTTTTCTTCGACAGCCGCGCCCCCGCGCCCAAGCCGCCGCCCAGGTAGACGTCAAAGCCATCGGCGGTGCCCTCGGGCGTCTTCACCCGCGAACCCTGCAATCCGACGTCGGCGGTCCAGTGCTGGCCGCAGGAGTTGGGGCAGCCGTTCAAGTTGATGCTCAGCGGCAGCGGAAAATCCGGCATCCGCCGCTCCAACTCGTTCACCAGCGTGCTGGCAAACGCCTTGGTCTCCACCACCGCCAGCTTGCAGAACTCCCGGCCGGTGCAGCTCATCACGCCGCGCCGGAAGGTGCTGGCGTCCACCGGAAGTTCGTGCCGTCCCAAGTGCGCCACCAACGCCTCGACGTTGGCCTCCGGAACATGAGGAATGACGATGCCCTGCTGCGCCGTGGTCCGGACTTCCCCACCGCCCCACCGCGCCGCCGCCTCCGCCACCGCATCAAGCTGATCGGCGTTGACCCGGCCCCGCAGCACGCTCAGCCCCACGTAGTACAAACCCGGCTGCTTCTGCTGGTGCACGCCCAAGTGGTCGCGGAACACCGGCGGCGGCGGCGGGTCGGGCTCGGAACGATGCAGCTCATACCCCAGCCGGCGCTCGGTCTCCGCCAAAAACTTCTCCGCCGTCCATTTATGCCGGATGAAGAGAAACTTCAAGCGCGCATGGCCCCGGTTCTGCCGCAACTCCTGGCTGTCGCGGAACAGCTCGGTGATGGCGCGCGTCACCGGCACCACCTCATCCCAGGCCACTTTGACCGGCATCGGCACCGCCAAAAACGGCGTGTTCGACAACCCGCCGCCGATGCGCAAACCGAACCACACCGGCCCCTCGTCGCCCGCGGCGCGCGGAAAGGCGGTAAACGCCACATCGTTGATCTCCGGGTTGGGGCACCATTGCCGGCAGCCGACGATGCACACCTTGTACTTGCGCGGCAGGTTATAAAAGTCGCTGCCGGCCAGCAGCATCTTGTTGGTGGCCGTGGTCAGCGGGCTGGCATCCACGTACTCGGTCGGATCGAATCCCGCCAGCGGGCAGCCGGTGAGGTTGCGGGGATCGTCACCGCACGCCGACTGCGTGGTCAGGCCCGCCTCCCAGAGGGTGTGAAAGATGTCGGGGATATTTTCGGAGTCGATCCAGTGCAACTGGATATTCTGCCGCACGGTGACGTCGGCGAGTCCGCGCCCCCAGCGCCGCGAGATGCCGGCCACGGTGGAGAGCTGGGCGGCGGTCAGCAACCCGTTGGGGATGCGCACGCGCATCATGAAATACGGGGCGGCGCCGCCAAAGGCGCCTTCCCCATCGCCCTGCGTGTACAGCCCCCACCAACGCAACCGGGTCCCAATGTCGGCCCTGCCGATCGCGCCGATGCCGCTGCGAAACGCCGTGAACAGCCGCGGCAGCTCCTCCCACGGGTTCTGCTCGCGCTTGATGCGCTCGTGGCGCTGAATGAGAGTCTCGGCTACAGGTGGCTGGGTCATAGGGCTTAAAAGTAGAGCTTAAAAGTAATACCTCACCGGACCGATCAAAGTCGGCGGCGGCTTCTCGGTTCTGATGCTCTGTCGGAAAATACTAAAGGCGGGAGACAGCGAATCAGATCAAACCGAGCAGGCGCCGGCGCCGCGCGTACACGCCGGGCGACAGCAGCAACAACAACAGTTGAGACTCGGGGTGATCATAAGGCTGACTTGGAGCCATCATACCGCATTTCCACCGCCTGCGCCACCAGGGAGCGCACCGCCGCAATGACCGTCTCCGGCTCCTCGATCGGAATCCAGTGGCCGCTGGCGCGGGCGGCCAAGTGCTGTCCGCGGCGCGATTGGCGGGCGGCGCGTTCATGCTCGGCGGCCTGCACCGGCGGCGTGTCGGCGGCCGAGAGCACGGCCAGCGGCATCTCTGCCAAGGGCGGCGCCTGCGCCACCAGCCGCGCCGCCTCCGGCAGCGCCTCCATCTGGCTGACCAGCGCGTCGTAAAAGCAGGGCCGCGTCCAGAACCAGCGCATGATGGGCTTGGCGTCGGGCGGCAACAGCATGGCGGGGGTGAAGTTGAAGTCGCTCGGCTCTCTGAGTTTGCCGCCGCTGACCACCACTGCGCACCGTGCCGCCAACTCCAAGGCCCCAATCCCGATCAGCCACGCGACGAACCTTGCCGCCCCGCACCGCGCCGCCCATCCCCCTCGCCGCGCCAGCCGGATACCGGTTTCCAGCTTGGCCACATGCGCAGCGTCCGGATGCGCCCACTCCTCCAGCCCCGGCGGATCCACCAGCACCAACCCCGCCACCCGCTCCGGATGCAGCGCCACATAATAGCGGACGATCAACGCCCCATAGGAGTGCCCCACCAGCACCAGCGGCCCGGATGGCGCCGCCGCTTGCAGCACGCCTTCCAGCTCCGCCACCGCCGCCGGCAGATCCTGGGTCCGCGGTCCCGGCTCGCTCCACCCCAAACCGGCACGGTCATAGGCGACGGTGGCCGCGAACGCCCGCACCTGCCGCTCGACGAACATCCATCCCAGCGACGAGGCGCCCAACGCCGCCTCGAACACGACCGTCGGCGCCCCCGTGGGCGCCCCGGCAGGACCGGGGTGAAAATCAACGTGCAGCCTGCGTCCGCCAACGCCATACATCCGGCCGGGATACGGAAAAGGCAGGCTCACTTCACTATTGATACCATGCCTGCATGGGGGATCCGTCCGAGCAGGCGAGTTTCGCGTTCCCGCCGCCGCGCCGGGTGTGGACCGTCTCGGCGGTGCTGGCCAAACTGAAGGACGGCCTCGAGCGGGAGTTCTTCGACGTCTGGATCGAGGGCGAGATCTCGAACTTTCACCAAGCCGCCTCCCGCCACTGCTACTTCACCCTCAAGGACGGCCACGCTCAGCTCCGCGCCGCGATGTTCGCTGCCCAAGCCCGCTACCTGAAGTTCAAACTCCACGACGGCTTGCAGGTCATCGTCCGCGGACGGTTGAGCGTCTATGAAGCCCGGGGCGAGCTGCAGTGCTACGTCGAGCACGTCGAGCCCATGGGCCGCGGCGGCCTGCAGCTCGCCTTCGAACAGTTGAAAGACAAGCTCGCCGCCGAGGGCCTGTTCCTCCCCGAGCGCAAACGCCCGCTGCCGCTGCTGCCGCGGCGTATCGGCGTCATCACCTCGCCCCGTGGCGCAGCTGTCGCCGACATCATCCACACCCTCACCCGCCGCTTCCCCGGCCTCGCCGTGCGCCTCTACCCGGTCGCGGTGCAGGGCGACGCCGCCGCGGGCGAAATCTGCGCCGCGCTCGACTACTTCGCCGCCCAGTCACCGGGAACGCCGGACTGGGTTGATGTCGTGATCCTGGCGCGGGGCGGCGGCTCACTCGAAGACCTGTGGCCTTTCAACGAGGAGGCCGTGGCCCGCGCCATCACCCGCCTCCCCATGCCGCTCATCTCCGGCGTCGGCCACGAAACCGATTTCACCATCGCCGACTTCGTCGCCGATCTGCGCGCCCCCACCCCCACCGCGGCGGCGGAGCTGGCCATCCGCCCGCGCGCCGATTGGGAACGTGAACTGTCCGCCTCAGCCCGCCATCTCCATCAGTGCATGCGCTACCGCCTGCTGCGCCGCCGCCAAAGGATCGAGGACTGGGCCGCCCACCGCGCCTTCCACGCCCTGCGGCAAAAACTCGCCCGGCGCGCCCAACTCACCGATGAGCTCAGCTACCGCCTGAGCGCGCTGGTGCAGCGCCGCCTGCACGCCAGCCGCGAGCGCCTTGCGGCCGCCGCTGCCCGCGTCCACCACCGCGACGTTCGCGCCGCCGTGCGCCAGACCCGCACCCTGGTGGAAACTGCCGAGCACTCCCTCGCCGCCGCCTGGCGCCTGCGCCAAACCACCCGCCGCCACCAGCTCGACGCCTTCGCCGCCCTGCTCGCCGAGCGCAACCCCCTGCATTTACTCGAGCGCGGCTACACCCTCGTCTACGACGCCCACGGCGCCCTCGCCACCCGCCCCGACGCCTTCGCCGACGGCGACCCGCTCCGCATCCGCTTCGCCTCCGGCTGGCTCGACGCCCAAGCCCGCCGCCACTCGTCGTGAACCGTATTTACCGTATAATTCATACGAATGATACGGGTCCGCAAAAAGACGATGCTGATCGACCAAACGCTGCTGGATCAGGCGCGGCGGCTTCTAGGGGCACGCAACGACACCGAAGCCGTCAAACAAGCGCTGGAGGAAGTCGTGCGCCGGCAGCGCTTCATCGAGGGCCTGGAAATGCTGGCGCGCTTGGGCCCGATCGATACCACGCGCATCGACACATAATCGACTCGACCGATGATCTTCGCCGACACCAACGTCTATGTGGATGCGGTGAACGACCCGGAATTCAGAACACATTTTAGGAACTTCGCCAAGGCACACTCTTTGGCGGTGAGCAGCGTGGTTGTGGCCGAGATCCTTTTGGGCAAGGCGCCGGCCCAACTCCTGGCGACCGAGCAGGCCATGACATTCAGTGGACCGGCGCTGGCGCCGGCGCATGAAGATTGGATGGCCGCAGCGGCGGCACTGGCCCGCTTGGAAGTGGCGGGCGCCAAATCGCGCTCGTTCTGGAACGATGCGTTGCTGGCAGCGCAGTGCGCGCGTTTACAGGCGACCCTGATCACGCGCAACCAAGCCGATTTCCACCGGCTCCAGCGGGAGTTGAACGTGCGCATCGTGGCGCCGTTTCCAGCCTAAGCCGATCCCGCAGCGTCCTGTCCCACACGGGATCTCGCCTTCCATTAAGATCATTCCAGGCTCGGGGGCGGCTCCTCGGGCGTGGGAAACGTGATCTCCTCGCCGCGCGGTACCGAGCGCACCGCTTCCACCTCGAGGTAGATGTAGCGCACTTCGGGAAACTGCTTGCGGATCGCCGCTTCCACGCGGTCCACCGCCTGCTCGATCGAGGTTCCCGACAGGTTCCGGCCGAACTGAATATCCATGGTCAGCAGCACGTTATGGGGGCCGAAGTACATCGTCATCGGATAGCCCGCGCGCTCGACGGCGGGATCGGCGAGCGCCAACTGCCGGATGCGGCGCAGCGTGGCCCGGTCGGCGCCCTCACCCACCAGCAGCGCCCGGCTCTCGCTGACCAGCAGGAGGGCCACGAGCATCAGCAGCACGCCGATCGCGATCGACGCCACGCCGTCGGCGCTCTCCCATCCAAAGAGCTGGTGCGACAACAGCCCTAGGAAGGCGATGGTCAACCCGACCAAAGCGGCACTGTCCTCAAAAATAATCGTGAACGTGCTCGGATCCTTGCTGCGGTGGATGGCGCTCCAGATCGACAGTGGCTCGCCCCTTTTCGCTTGGCCGCCTTCGTTCGCGGGCAGCGGGCGCCCGCTCGGTTCCTGTCCACCTGCCTCGGCCGGCGGCTGCCCCGCGCGGAACTGCCCCAGCGCGACCAGCAGGGAACTTCCCTCGAAGACAAACGCCACCGCCAGGATCGCGTAATTCCACCCCACGCCGTGCAGCAACTCCGGCGCCCGCACCGCGAGCACGCCTTCAAGAATCGAGATTCCGCCGCCCAAGGCGAAGACCAGCAGGGCGACGATGAGCGTCCAGAAATAGAGCTCCTTGCCGTAGCCGAAGGGATGCGTCTCGTCCGCTGGCCGCCGGCTCAGCCGCAGCCCCACCAGCAGCAAGGAACCATTGCCGGCATCCACCAGCGAGTGGACGCCCTCGGAGAACATGGCGGCACTACCGGTATGGCGGTAGCCATCGAACTTGGCGAGCGCAATGACGAGATTGGCGAAAATGGCGCCCCACACCGCGCGCTGGGACACGAACGCTGCCCACCGCCCCCAGCCCTTGGCGCTGGCGGGTTGGGGGCGGGAGGCGCGCATGAGGGGGGCCGGAAGGCCGCCGAACCAAGGGGCCGAACCAGGGGGCGCGTTAAAAGCTGACCGTGGGCGGAGCCGCGCGGTTGGTGGCCGCGGTCTGGAAGTAATCGTTGTTATAGGTCATGCCGCTGAAGTGCGCCACCAAGCTGTTGGGGAACGTGCCGATGTAGGAGTCGTAGGTCTGGATGGACAGGTTGTACTGCCGCCGCGACACCGCGATGCGGTTCTCGGTGCCGGTCAGCTCGTCCTGCAGCGCCAGAAAGTTCTGGTTGCTTTTCAGATCGGGGTAGTTCTCAACAATCACCAGCAGGCGGCTCAGCGCGCCATCCAGCTGGTTATTGGCGGCCATGGTCTGGTTGGGCGTGCGGGCGCCGCCGAGGGCGGCCCGCGCCGCAGTCACCTCGCCGATGACGGTCTGCTCCTGCTTGGCAAAACCCTTGACCGTCGCCACCAGGTTGGGAATGAGATCGGCGCGGCGCTGGATGTCCACGTCCACCTGGGACCAACTCTGTTTGACCTGCTGCTGCAGGCGAAACATGTTGTTGTAGCGTCCGATGAAGCTGACGATGACGCCAAGGATCACCAGCACGATCACGATCACGGCGATCAGCCACGGTTTGATAAAACGGCGGCCCGGCGAATTAAGAATTTGAGTGCTCGACATGGGCGTGCTGAGGTCCATCATACTCCCGCACGGCGCGTTCAACCGCCTGCACGGCGTCCAGATAGGCGGCAAACACACTCCCCACCGCCTCCCGCTTGCCGCCGGCGATGCGCCCGCCCGTGCGCCGGGCGTGCAGAATGTCCTGTAACGGCTCGGGGGCGAAGCCGAAGCGCCCGGCGGCGGCGGCCAGCACCTCGTCCTTGTGTAGCCGCAGCGGCTCACCCACCGCCACCAACGCGTGCCGGAACAGCGTCAGGATGGCGCTGGCGGAATCGTGCAGCACCGCTTCCATTTTCTTGGCGTCGCCAGCAACGCTGGTATACGCCCCGCGCAGCCGCAGCAGCTTCGAACGCAGCTCCCGCTCCACGGCCTGGCGGTGCGCCTGGGCGGCGTGGGGCGGCGCGGCAAACAGCTCCTCCCCCCGCAACACGCGATGATGGGCCTGAATGTCGAGGTACTCGATCGGAAATAACGCCGCCGTGGCGTCCTGCTCCGCCCGGGACAGCAGCACCACCGGCGGATTGCCCTGCTTGGTCCACCACCGCAGCGCCTCCGTGCCCTGATCGAGCGTGGCGGCATCGAGGTGATCGAGCACGGCCAGCAGGTTGATGTCCGAGCGTGAATGGCGGTGATTGCCCCCCGCCGCCGAACCGTAGGCCACCAGCGTTTGCAGCCGCGGCCCGTATAACTCCGCCAGCCAGTCTGAAATTTTTTGCAGCGCCGCGTCTGGATCCGTTTTCATGGTTTCACCAATGCTTACCAGCGCTCACCAGTTCCCCCCGGCGCCGCCGCCGCCGAATCCCCCACCGCCAAAGCCACCAAAGCCACCGCCCCCGCCGCCGAAACCCCCGCCCCAGCCGCCGCGGTTGCCGCCGCCAAAGCCACCCATGTTCAAGAAGATCAGCGGCCACCACCAGCCGCCGAACCCGCCCCGGCCGCGCGAGAACAACGCCCCGAGGATCCAGATGACGATCAAAATGCCGAACAGCCCCAGGCCCTGCCCCGGCGATGGCCCCTGGGGTTGCGGCGGAGGCGCGTTCGCCATCCCCGCCAGGGCGCCCGCCGCCCCCGGCATGCGCGCCGCCAGCGTGCGCTCAATCTGCCCCAGCATGGCCGCCAATACCGTGCCAAAATTCCCGGCGCGGAGCTGCGGCAGCAGCGCCCGCATCCACGTCCCCGCGTCGGCGTCGGTGATATACGGCTCGATTCCGTAGCCAATCTGGGTGAAGTAGGTGTGGTCCTTAACGGCGAGGAAGATGAGGATGCCGGTGTCTTTGTCCTGGCCGTTGGTGGCCACCTTGCGGCCCACGCCCCAGTGCTCGGCGATGCGGTAGGAGTAATCCTGGGCGCCATCGCCCCCGGTTGAATCGACGGTGACGAACGCCACCTGCACCTTTAACGCTTGATCGAGCGCCTGCGCCTGCTGCTCCAGAGAGGAGGCGTCGGCGGGCGCGAGCACATGGGCAAAATCGTTCACATACCCGGAGGGCTTGAGGCTCTCCGGCGCGGGCGCCGCTTGCGCCCATGCTCCGGCCGCCAACGCGGCCATCATCGCCAGCGCCATCATCATCGCCCAGAGTCGTGCGCGGTTTTTCATCGCCCTCGAAACGCCAGTTGCAGGCCGGCCAGGATGACCACCCCCAAAAACACACCCAGCGCCATGCGGATTCCCGGCTCCCGGTTCACCTCGGGCAGCAGGTCGGTGGCCGCCACGTAAAGCGTCACCCCGGCGGCGAAGGGCAGCGCCTGCGGCAAACTTACCGGATACATTAGCATGACCGCCACGCCCGCCACCGAAGCCCCGCCAATGGCGGCGGCGGCCAGCACCGCGGCGCGATTCCCTTTGCCCGCCGCCAGCATCACCGACGCCATGGTGAACCCCTCCGGGATCTTGTGCATGAACACCGCCAGGAAAATGATCCACCCCAACCACGCCGACACCAGAAAGCCGCTGCCGATGGCCACCCCGTCGAAAAAGGTGTGTATTCCCAACCCCGTCATCACCGCCACCGGCAGATGCCCGCCCACGTACTCGGTCGCGTGCGTCTCCTCACCGAAGTGGAAGTGTGAGGTCACGGTGTGCTCGACAAAGTGCACCAGCAAAAACCCCAGCAGCAGCAGAAACGGGGTCGACGCCGGCGCCAGTTTCCAGCTCTCTGGCAGCATTTCAAGCAGCGACGCGCCCAGCATGAAACCGGCGCCAACGGCAACAAAGTAGCGGAGATAGCGGCGTTCCCAGGACCGGCCGGTGAGCACCAAGCCGCCAAAAATGTTGGCCAGCGCAGCGATCACGCCCAATGCCAGGGCGGCGGCGTATGCAGCAGGCATTCTCGACTAGCGTACAACGGCGGGCCCGAACCGCGCCTCTAATCCAGACATCCGGACCAAGGAACTTACCCCATGAATCGAACCACTGAGCAGTTGCTAACGTGGGCGCCGCTGGGCGCCGGTCTCGCCCTGATCTTGAGCGGCCACCGCCGGATCGGCCTGGCGGTCGCGCTGACCTCGCCGATTACGGCAGCCACGCAGCATCCGCGCGGCACGCGCAAACTGTTGCGCGCCGTCCCGCGGAAAACCGGCAAAGCCTGGGCGCGCATGGGCAAGGAGGTCGGCCATGGCATGGCCGAGGCGGGCAAGAGCATCCGCTGGCTGGCCAGTTAACTAACGCACCCAGCTCGACCGCAGGTGGCGGATACCACCGCCCGTGGGCGTAATCTCCAAACGCACATAGGGGCGCGGGAGTTGGTCCTCGACCCGCTCGCCCCACTCGATGGCGACCAGCTTGCGCTCCCCGCTCTCCGGCGGGCGCAACACATCGTCGAGCCCCAACGTCTCCAACTGGGCGCCGGTTTCGATGCGGTACAAATCCAAATGCAGAAGCCGCCGCCCGCCGCGCTGATATTCGTGAATGAGGGTGTAGGTGGGGCTGGTCACCTCGTCGGCGCTGGCCACCTCCCAACCCTCGGCGACCCCTTTCATGAGCGTGGTTTTGCCTGCCCCCAGCTCGCCGATCAGCACCACCACGGCGAACGGCGGCAGCGCGCGCGCCAACAACCGGCCCTGCTCCTCGAGCGCTTCGGCGGAATCGGCGGTGGCGTCGAGCGTCAGCACGATGCCGCCGCCTCAGCCGGCGCTGGGGCCGGCGCTTCCGCCAAGGCCGCGGGAATTGCGGCGATGACGTCGCCGGCGATGAGCGCCATCTCGCCCACCCGCGCCGCGGCGAGGTCGCCGGCGCGTCCATGCAGGTACACCGCCGCCGCCACCGTCTCGACTAACCGGCGGCGCGGGAACTGGGCGATGAGGCCGGCGATCACGCCAGTCAGCACGTCGCCCGAGCCGCCGGTGGCCATGCCGGGGTTGCCCGTGGGATTAACGATCACCTCCCCGCCGGGATCGGCGGTCAAGCTGTACTGCCCTTTGAGCACGGTGACCGCACCGGTTTCAGCCGCGAGGCGCTGGGCCGAATACCGCCGCCGCAGCTGCACCTCCGCCGTCGTGACGCCACACAGGCGCGCCATCTCCCCCGGATGCGGCGTGAGCACGGCGCCAGCGGCGCCGGCCAAAGCCAAGCGCAGCGCCTCCCGCCTTCCGGCGAAGGCGTTCAATCCGTCGGCGTCGATCACAATGATCGGCACTTTCGCCGCCACCCGCGCCGCCGCGGCGCGGATCCACTCCTCGACCGCCGCCGCTGGACCCTCGTGGTGGGTCAATCCTGGCCCCAGCGCCAGCACCGTCATGCCGGCCAACCGTGCCGCCAGCAATGCCGCCCGGCCCCCGGGTTCGAGACCTTGAAAGCTGAGCTGGCCTTCGGCCGTCTCTGGCAGCGGCTCAGTCATCAACTCCGGTTGCGCCGCCGCCACCATGGGCAGAATCGACCGGGGCACCGCCGCCGTCACCAGCCCCGCGCCGGTGCGCAGCGCCGCCGTCGAGGCCAGCACCGCCGCTCCCGACTTGCCCACCGACCCCGCCACCACCAGCACGTGCCCGAAATCGCCCTTGTGCGCGTCGCGGGCCCGCGGCGCGCGATAGGGTTCGAGGTCAGCAGCGCGGGTGACCCGTACTTGGCAAGCCAGGCAGGCATCGTCGTTTTTGTCGAGTGGTTCGAGAAGCTGATCGAGCAGCTCCTCGGGAATGCCAATCGGCGCCACCTCCAACACCCCCACGCAGCCGGAGTGGCGGGAGAGATAATGCCCCAGCTTGGGCGTCGTGAATGTCACCGTCCGCGCCGCCCGCAGTACGGCCGCGTCAGCCGCTTCCGCCGGGCCTTCCCCGTCGGCGCCGAGGCCGCTGGGAATATCCACCGCCAGCACCGGGCCGCGGAACTCGCGGTTGACGTCGGCAATCACCTCGCCCAGCCAGGTCCGCACCGGACGCACCAAGCCGGTGCCGAAAAGTGCATCGACGATCAGGTGGCAGTTCAGCAACTCGGTCCGCTGCGCCGCCCACGCCGCGGCGTCGGGCACAAACACCGGCTCCGGGCCGGTTTTGAACTCCCCCCGCAGCTGCGCCAGCGCCCCGGCCGCATCGCCGCGCAGTTTGCCCGGCGGCGCGAACACCAGCGTCAGCACCCGCACCTGCCGCTGCCGCAACCAGCGCGCGACGATCAAACCGTCGCCGCCGTTGTTGCCGCCGCCGCAGAGGACGCCAATGCGTCCCGCCAGCGCCCGCGGATACTCCCGCTCGATCGTCTGCGCCACCGCCTGCCCGGCGCGCGCCATCAGCCGCGCCCCAGCGATCCCCCGCTCCTCGATCGCCAGCCGGTCCAGTTCACGCGATTGCGCCGCCGATAAAATTCGCATAGCGACTTCAGTTTCCCAGATTTCGGAGAAGAAACAACAAGTTCGCTGGGCGCTCCGCCAGCCGGCGCATCAAATAGGGGTACCACGCCGGGCCAAACGGGACATAGATCCGCACCCGCCAACCCTCGGCTTGGAGTTGGCGCTGCAGATCGCGGCGGATGCCGTACAGCAATTGGAACTCGAACGCCGCTGGCGCCAACCCCCGCTGCCGCGCATAGGCGACCGCCGCCCGGATCAGGCGCTCGTCGTGGGTGGCGATGGCGACGCCGGTGGCGGCGCCCATGGTCATGCCAGGGGGCGCCGCGGCCAGCCCCGGCGCGGCTTCCAGCACCCGGCGCATCAGGCGCAGGTAACACTCGTCAACCGCCGCCTTGCGCTGCCAGGCGCGCTCCGCCGGTTCGCGGTAGGCGCCCTTGACCAGCCGCACTCCAATCCTCTGTGACAGTAACCGCTCCAGATCGGCGGGGGTGCGGCGCAGGGCGGCTTGCACCACCGTGCTGACGGGCAGTCCCTCGGCGTGGAGTTGCTCGACCAGCGCCAAGGTGGCGGCGGTGTAGTCGGAACCCTCCATGTCGACGCACACCACGTTGCCCTGCCGCGCCGCCGCGGCCAGCACCCGGCGCAGGTGCGCAGCGGCAAGATCCCGGTCGACATCATGGCCATGGCTATTAACATCGAGGCCCAGTTGGGAGAGTTTCAGCGAGAGGGTGGCATCGGCGCGGACGGCCGCGATGGCATCAAGGATCGCGATGGCCTGTTCAGCCGCCTGCGCGGCGGCGGCGCGCGTGGCCACATGCTCGCCCAGCGGATCGAGGCTCGCGGCCAACCCTTGGCGGTTCAGCTGTTGTACCGCCGCCAGTGCATCCCCAAGCGTCAAGCCCGCGACAAAACGGCCGGAGAGCCGCCGCCCCCAGCCGCTGTGCTCCGCCCAGCGGCGCAGGTGGCGCCCGATCGGCGCATCGCCCGACAA
The DNA here is from genome assembly GCA_025451775.1 of Terriglobales bacterium. Taxonomy (GTDB): domain Bacteria; phylum Acidobacteriota; class Terriglobia; order Terriglobales; family SCQP01; genus SCQP01. The sequence goes on along the minus strand of JANWJU010000093.1, from coordinate 4,751 downwards.
CGCCAGCAAGGCGGCGCGCAGCATACCTCCATCATAGGCGGCGGGGTGGACCATAATCGAGCCGTGTCCCCGTACACCAACCTTTACAGCAGCCTGAACCCGTCCCAGCGCCGCCATCTCTACGATGGGCTGGTGCACCTCGAGCGGCAGCTCGCCAGCCTGGAGGCCATCCTGGCGCCCGCGGCGGCGGCCGAGTTGTTCCCCAAATACGCCGACGATCTCCAGGGCGAACGGCGCCGCCAAGTGCAGGCCGGAATTGCCGCAGCGCGGGCGGTGATTGCCCAAACCCTCGCGGCCAACGCCATCGCGCCCGAACCGCCCGCCACCGGGGTCGAGCAGGCGGTGCGCGCCCACCTCAGCGTGCTCGAGCTGGCGGCCGAAGAGATGGGAGCGCGCTCCATGCGCGGCTACGGCGAACTCGCCCCCGAGCAGACGGAACAGTTGGACCGCCTGGCGCTCACGCTGCGCCAAGCCATGACCGCCATTGGGCCGGCGCCCATCAATTCCGCCGGGTTGCCAAGCCCCGCGCGGCCCACCCCTGAGACACTCGCCACGCTCGCCGCCGCCCTGGGTGCGGCCACCGGCACCGTGATCGAGGCCATGGCGCAGGCGCTGGCCGCCGCCGCCGGCGAGTCGAACGACGCCCTGCCGCTCATCGCCGGCGACGTGCTCGTGCAAGCCGCCCGCGCCACCGCCGCGCCCCTGCTCGGCGTTCCCGCCACCTCGCTCCCCGCCGCCGATATCGACCGCATCCGCTGGCGCCTCGATGCTCCCCGCTGGTCCCCGCTCGGCCGCGATGCCGCCCTGCGCTTCCGCCGCCAGCTTGAACCGCTGCGCGGCGATATCGAAGCCGCCCTGCGCGCCTACGCCGTCCGCGCGCTTACTGTGGCCGCGCCAGGCACGCCTGGCGCGCAAAATTGATGCGCTCCTGCTGATCGGGGTGGTTGAAGAACCACCACACCATCCAGTCCGGCGGATCGGGGTAGATCAGATCGGTCCGCTCCTCCCGCTCGAAACTCGCCACCGCCGCGCACGGCGCCGGCGTCAACTGCAGCCCGTAGGCATCGGCCTGGTGCTCCTCCCAGCGGGAAAACCCGTTCGTCGCGGGCGCCGAGAGGTACACCAACGCCACTAAGATCAACAGCACCAGCGGCAGGGCGGCCACGTCCGCACCGCTTTCGCCGCGCGACAGGCGGGGGAAGATCAATCCCAGCAGCGCAAACCACCCCAGCAGCAGCACCACCGTAAATCCGACCCCTTTCCACAAATGATGGAGCACGTAGTGGCCGATCTCGTGCCCCACCACAAACTCGATCTCCGCTGGTGGCTGGCGCGCGATCATGGTGTCGTAGAGCACAATGCGCTGGCTGCCGAGGATGCCGACCACGTACGCGTTGGTGTGCGCCGATTGCCGGCTGGCGTCCATCTCGTAGATGTGAGCGTTGGGGATGCCGGCGCGGCGTGCCAGCGCCTCGATATCGGTGCGCAATGCGGCGTTGCGCACCGGCGTGAAGTGATTGAACAGCGGCTCGATCACCACCGGCTCCAGCGCCACCGTCACCACCACCGCCGCCGCCATGACCACCCACATCTTCAACCACCATCGCTGGGCGCGCGCCCCAGCGCGGCCCGGCCGCGCGTCCCGCTTATGCTCGCTCATCCCGCGTCCCACCCAGGCGTAAGCGATCGTCGCCACCACCACCGCCGCGATCACGGTTAGCAGTGAAGCGGCGGCCCACTGGGCCAGCCACGCCGCCACGCCCAGGTGCTCGAATCCGAAGCGCCGCTCGCGCCCGTAATCCACATAAAAACTGAAGGGCAAAAGCCCCGTTAGCCCATAGATCATGAGCGCCGCCGTGACGCCAGAAGCAACCGCCCAGCGCGGCATCTTCCTCCCGAGCCACGCGGCGAGCGCCGCGCTGGCGCCGGAGTAGTAGGCGAACGCCAGCAGCACCAGCGTCCACACCTCCGCGCCCACGCCCCACGCCAAGCCGCCATACAGATACTGGCGGGCGCGCGCCAGCTCAGCTCCGGTGATAGGGACAACTGCGCTGGCAATGGCGGTCATCTGGATTGAATCTGGCGGGATTGAGTCTGGATTGAAAATGCCGCGCCGTGTTTCGCCCCGCTCGCCCCCGATCGTGGTCGCCGAACAGCGCCAACTGTTCCAGCGCGTCCTGCGGGCGCTCAGCCGCGGTGGGGTGAACCACGCCGTGGCGGGAGCGTTCGCGTTTCAACACTACACCGGGATCTGGCGCTTCACCAAAGATCTGGATCTCTTCCTGCCCGCGGAGAAGGTCGAGGTGGCCCTCGCGCTCTGCCGCACCGCCGGGCTGGTGACCGAGATCACCGATCCGGTCTGGCTGGCGAAGGCGTCGGCGGGCGATTACTACGTCGACCTGATCAGCGGCATGTCCACCGGCGTATTCTGGGTCACCCCCGAGTGGATCGACTTGGCACACGAGGGGGAGATCCTGGATCAGCGTGTGCGGCTGCTGGCGCCCGAGGAGATGATCCTCAGCAAAATCTTCGTCACCCGGCGGGAACGATTCGACGGCAGCGACATCTGCCACCTGATCTACCGCTGCGGCGCCACCATGGACTGGGACCGGCTGCAGCGGCATGTGGGGCAACACTGGGAGATGCTGCTGTGGCATTTGCTGCTGTTCCGCTACGTGTATCCGGCGGCGGCGCAGGTGGTTCCGGAGCGGCTGTGGCGGGAGTTGCTCGAACGGGCCGGCCAGCCTCCGGCGCCGCCGCTGGAGTTTCGTGGCAGCCTTATCGACCCCCTCATGTTCGAAGTTGACGTCTCGCAATGGGGCTTGGAGAACTTGGAGGAACGCTTGCGCCGCCACCGCCACGGCATGGCCGCGCCCCCGGGGCGCGGCCCCCGCCCAGCCCCGGCGCCGGAACCGCGGGAGGGGACGGGATAGCATGTACATCGCCGCCACCGCCGACTTACACTGCGGCCTCAACGACCGCGAACGCATCCGCGAGCGCTTTAACCTGCTGCCGCCCCAAGCCGACATCCTCTTGCTCGGTGGCGATCTCACCAACTACGGCCGGCCCGAGGAAATGGAGGTGCTTATCAGCCAACTCTTGCGGCTGCGCCTGCCCATCATCTCCGTCCTCGGCAACCACGACTACGAATCCAACCAGGTCCCCGTGCTGCTCCGCATGCTGCGCGAGGTGGGCATCACGACCCTCGATGGCGAACCTTACGTCCGCGACGGCGTCGGCTTCGCTGGCGTCAAAGGCTTCTGTGGCGGCTTCGGACGCGGCGAACTCACCGCCTTTGGCGAACCGGAGATCAAGAGTTTCGTTCACACCTCGATGGAGGAGAGCTTGCTACTGGAGCGCTCCCTCTCCCAGCTCCGGGAAGAGCGCCGGGTGGTGCTGCTGCACTACGCCCCCATCCCGGAGACGGCGGTGGGCGAAGCGCGCGAACTGTTTCCCTTCCTCGGCAGCTCCCGCCTCAGTGACGTCTGCGACCGCTTTGGCGCCACCGTGATCTTTCACGGCCACGCCCACCATGGCGCGCTGGAAGGCCGCACCCGCGGCGGCATCCCGGTCTATAACGTGGCGCAGCCCCTGCTCCTTTCCCAGTCCCCGCCCGCGGCATTCCGCTTGATCGAGGTGTAAGGGTCAATGCCGTTATACTAAGGATCAGCAGCTTATGTCGCGGAAATCAAGCCTGTGGGTTCTGGTGTTCTCGCTGGTGCTGGTGGTGGTGCTCATGACCGGTGTCGTGTGGCGCCAAGACAGCCCCGCCGCCTCGCAAAATCCCGAGCAGCAGCTCGGCGTCATGGTCGAGGTGTACCAGCACATCGCCGACGATTACGTCACCACCCCCAACCTCGCCAAGGTCTCTGCAGGCGGGCTCAGCGGGTTGCTCTCCTCCCTCGACGCCGATTCCAGCTATCTCGACCCCGCCGAGTATCGCGCCTTTCTCGCTGATCAGAACGATCCCCCCGCCGCCGGCGTGCAGGCGGTCTTCTCCAAACGCGTCGGCTACGCCGATGTGGTTGATGTCCGTCCCGGCGGCGCCGCCGCCGCAGCCGGCTTGGTGCGCGGCGACTTCGTCGAGGCCATCAACGACCAGGGCACCCGTGACCTCTCCCTCGAAGCCATCCGCCGCATGATGGAAGGCCCGCCCGGCACCACCGTGACCCTCAGCGTCGTTCACCTCCATCACTCCGATCCGGTGAAGGTCACCATCACTCGCGCGGTGCCCACTCCCGTGCCGTTGCCAGCCACCCTGAACGCTGGCGTGGGCGTCATCCATGTGCCCGACTTCGATGCCGGCCGCGCCCGCCAAGTCGCTGCCGCCGTCCGCCGCCTCCGCACCCAGGGCGCCCACAGCTTCATCCTTGACCTCCGCAACAGCGCCGCCGGCTCCTACACGGAAGCTGAAGACCTCGCCAACGTCTTCCTGGATCACGGCACCATCACCTATCTCGAGGGCCAGAAGTATCCGCGCGTCACCACCACCGCCGATCCCGCCCGCGCCATCGACGCCACCGATCCCCTCGATGTGTTGGTGAACTTCGGCACGTTTGGCCCGGCTGAGGTTGCCGCCGCCGCCCTGCAGCAGAACGAACGCGCCCAACTCATCGGCGATGACACCTTCGGCGAGGGCTCGCTGCAAAAGCTCATCCCGGTCGGTGATGGCTCTGCCATCTGGCTCACCGTGGCCCGCTACTACTCTCCCAAAGGCAAGCTGATCGAAGATGGCCTCATCCCCAACGTCC